>CACYNZ010000219.1 GCA_902775835.1 uncultured Eubacteriales bacterium
AAAATCCAGGATCATGGCTGTCCAGCATGCATAGCCGCACCAGCCGCGTCCGAAGATCAGAGGCCCGAAAATTTTCGCCACGGCATAGTGGATCGTCGCCGCCTCGAAAACTCCGGTGAACAGATAATACCAGAAGCCTTCGATCTGCATGTTTTCCCGGCAGATCAGTCCGAGATAGACCAGCATATAGGATCCGACGAGCAGCTGGGCCACGCGCCTGGCATGCCGCTGTCTGCGGATAAACAGAAACATGGACAGCGCTATCGAGCAGCCGATGTAGCTGAAGTTGAAAAGATAGAACAGGTTGTCCTTGGTCAGCCACAGGGTGACGGCCGTGATTTCGAAGACGGCGAGCAGCATGATGGGAGCGGCATACTTCTTCATGAGGGTTCCTCCTGGATTCTGATTTCAGATGGACAGACGGCGGGAGGACGGGTCACTTCCACCGGTATACGGTCTCAATGATTTTTTCATCCTGCATCCGGATGACAAAATTCCCCTCGAGCACGGTGTCTTCCGAGCCTTTCCGAACCTGCAGGAAATAGGTTGAAGTGATAAAGTTCTTCAGGCATCTTGCGTCATAGATGTTTACGCCTAGAAGCTCGCAGGGGCCGGACAGAACGGTTTCATTACGTTCAAGCGCGGAGCGGATGATCGATTCCGTTTCCGCCTGGAATAACGTCACCGCGTCGGCTGTCTTCCGGAACATGTCCGCTTTTCCGGGAAAATCGCCACCGGAGGGCTGTACGTGCTCAAGCAGAGCGGCCATGACCGGACGGTCTTCCGGTCCAAAATGATAGATGCCCGCGCTGCGCATGGCATGGACCATGAGGGCACCGGTGAAGTAGCTGGAGATCCGGATGGGAAACAGGTATCCGGGCGTGGTCAGGGACGCCCGCATACTGTTCTCCAGCAGTCGGGCTTTCCCTTCATCAAGCTGCCTGAGCACCTGCCATTCCACATAGTTGGCGGTGCCTTCGATTTCCTCCACCCTGCTTTCATAGAGGAACTCCCAGGGAAACTGCATGCTCCGCAGCTTTCTGTGGGCCAGAAGTTCCTGAAAAGCCAGATCGTCAAACCGATCCATAAGCCCGAGCAGAAGCGCGTTTTCACGCAGCTTGAGGGAGAGATTCTCAGCTTTGTAAGCATACCGGTACAGGGCTTCCATTTCATCCGGCCAGCATGTCCAGCCCATGAGCGTCTGATAGCCGTGGAACATTTCATGGACAATCTTTGAGGCAAGGACCGGAATGTCCATCTCCCCGTCCACCATCCAGATGGCGATCTGCTCGCCCTGAAAGGAGATGGAGGTGTTGGCACAGAAGTCGTCCGTCTTTTCGATATACTTCCCGTCGAAAAAGCAGGCGGCATCATCATACAGCGCGAATTTCAGCACTTCAAAGCCTGGCCAGATGCTGCCCAGGTCCAGCTGCGCAATCGTTTCTTTCACCTGGGCGTAAAGGGATTCCAGATGCATGGAGACACATCCTTTCCAAAGGTCAAGGCGGACACGCCGCAGCCCGGCCGTACCGGCTCAGGCCTTTTTTACCGGTCTGTGCAGCAGGTCTTCATAGGCTTCAAGGAGCCAGCGGTGGGTCATCAGCAGCAGACCGTGCTCCAGCTGGCAGCGGATATAGTAACAGCAGGCCTCGTCCAGGGATTTGGCTGACATGCGCTTCAGCTGGTCATAGTATGGAGGATGTCCCTCCTGGTTCCAGGAGATTTTATCTGAGATGAACAGAACCTGATCATATGTGCCTGCGTTTTTCTTCAGGGTGGTATGGCATTCCACCGCGCTCAGGATCTCCTCATCCTCAACGCCGAAGCGTTGCTGCGCAATGATTCGTGACACGCGCTGATGCAGCAGAACGTGGTATTTCTCTTCCGCAGGATCAAGCGGCAGATTCCGTTTCAGCGCGGTTTCATACATCTCCTGCGGCGACATGATTACGCTTATGTCATGGAGCATGGCGGCCAGCGCCACCTTTTCGGTGTCCAGGCCGTGGATTCCGGCAAGCCGGACGGAAGTGACGGCAACCTCTTCCACATGACGCAGTGTTTTTTCCCTGTGGTGCTCAAGATAGCATGCTCTGATTGTTTCCAACATACAGTGTCACCGCCCGGATCCGGGCATGTCAGGCGATTGGATTCAAAGGAGACAGGCATTCAGAATTCCTCCAGGACCAGGGAACCGTCATACCCGCTGAGCCCAATGGAAAACTGCCGGACAGTGCCGGAGGCATCCGTGAACCGGATGCCGAAGGACGGAATGTCCCCGGGGAACGCAAGGCGTATGGTCAGGTGTTCCCCCGGAAGCAGACGGTCCAGTTCATGAACGGTTTGTGTGTCAAACAGCGGGTTTCCCTCACTGGTGACCCCGGCAAAATCCAGGCTCAGGAGCGTAACCTGGCTCAGGGCTTCCGTGGCGGTGAGGGTGATATTTTTTCCGCCCTTGTCCATAATGAATGTCTGTCCGGATGCCTTTCCCCAGGCGGCTTTCAGCGGAATCCGTACCGGGAAATGCACGGTCTGCATGAGAAGCGTGAACACTTCCTCCCATGCCTCGCTGTCCGCGGCCGGCACGGTGGCGATGGCGGAAAGCCCGTGCGCGCCGTCTTCCACGGCATAGATGATGCTGCAGATCTCCGGGTTCTGCTCATAGGCTTTCCGGAACCATTTCAGTGTTCCGCCGTTTTCGGTGGTCCCGGAATGAACGGTGCTTCCATCGGCTCCGTTCTTTTCCAGGAAGGCGGAAGGGGATGCCCCGGCGCCTTCGGTGGTAATGAGTTCCAGGTATACGGGCAGTTCTTCGCTCTCCGCGGAGAGCATCAGGCTCTGACCGTCTTCGGAGACATCTGTCTCCAGATCCAGAAGTGCAGGATTGTACCGGAAGGCAAAGCCCAGAGGACTTGCATATTCCCTGTCTTCGATCTCAGGGTCTGCCCAGGGCACGAGATACTTGGACAGAATATATCCTTCCGTGCCGTTGTAGCTGCAGTGGATGAAATCCCCGCAGATGGGCGTCCATTCAGCGTCCGTGACCAGGGCGAAGAGCGGCACTTTGGCCAGGCGTCTGCAGCCCGTGCCCGGACCGTCGCGCAGTGATACCCATTCCTTGCAGTGATCCACCATCATGGTTCCATAATAGGTCCGCTCCGCATGCGCCGGAAATGTGCATGCGGAACACAGGACCAGGACAAGGGCCAGAAGCAGCAGGCGTTTCATGAAATGTGCACCTCCATGCTGTGCGGGATGATCTGTGAAAGGGCAGAAAGTGAGTCGTGCGGTGAAATGGTCAGGGTGAGCCGGGGGATGTCAGGTCCCGGAGTGATTCGCAGAAGGATTCAAACCGGAGCAGCTTTTCCTGTGAGGCAAAGGAGAACTCGGTTGAGTCAGACGTGTCTCCCCGCCAGTAGAGGTACGTCCACGGACCGGCGTCGCCGTCGACCGGAAACTCGTCGCGCGGGGAAACAGTTCCGCCGTCCAGGAAGGCGCAGAAGGCATCCCAGTCATCTGCGGAGAGCTCGGATACGCCGGAGCAGGTGATGTCTTCCTCGGTCTGCGGCCAGGATAAACCTTTGCGCGTTTCGTGCTCAAACATATGTTTTCCTACGTCGGTGAAGAAGTGATACCGCTGATATTCTCCCATTGGGATGGTCGGATCCAGGGTGTAATAGAACTCTTGGATGTCGTAGAAGGGAATGTCCTGCCCGACCACGAAACGGGTGCGTTCCGGCAGAAATCCGGTCAGGACTGTCCAGACCTGGTGCACCAGTGTCTCGGATGTGAGTTCCATATGGTCCACCACTTCCTGCAGAGCGTGCATCACGGGACCGTAGTGTTCCGGGAACCGGTTGCTGCCCGTGGCGTGCATATACGTACCGTCGGACAGGGCCACTTCCAGCCAGAAGCCTTCCCCGTCCAGTACATCCTCGGCGGACTCGTGGAACCCGTCCCAGCTGAACACGTCCCAGGTGTACAGGATGCGGTACAGGGCATGCATGGTTTCTTCTCCGGTCCACTGCACGTCCTGCGTGCCCAGATATACCTGATACCCGTCCTCGTGCTTTTCAATGCGGCAGGGCTCATAGGCGAGCTCCCCGTTCCGGGAAAGCTCAAACAGCTCAATGTCCGGAGCCGGGAAAACGGACGCATTCAGCCGGTTGTCCACGGAGACGGCATACAGTGTTTCTGTCCCGTCGGGGAACGCGGCGGTGACACAGGTGCGTCCTTCTGAGAGCCCCGTACAGGAAAGCGTAAAACCGCTGTCCGGTGACTCAAGCAGGGCAATGGACACAATGTCCGGGTGATCCACCGTGATGCGGCAGTCTGCCGCATCGGAGGGAGCGGGCAGGAATATCTGGGATTCCGCTGCCGCGGAAGCAGACATGGCGGTCATGAGACAAAGGATCATCAGGAACAGAGCCGGATACTTCATGCTTCTGCCCTCCTCTTTGAATTGTACGGGTCCGTGCCTTATCCGATCCAGTGGATCCGTTCGGGTTCAAACCGGTCCTGCTGAACGCGTTCCTCGGCCGGATAGCCGAAGGGAAAGATGGCAAAGGCACGGAGTGAGTCCGGCATGCCGACAATCCTTTCCACGGCCTGCATCCGGTCTTCCAGCGGGGCGATGCCCAGCCAGACGCCGCCCAGGCCCAGCTGATCCGTTTCCAGCCAGAGGTTTTCCATGGCAATGGAAAGATCAATCTGCGCATATGCGGGCATCCAGCATTCCCTGCGGTAGGCGGAGACAATGGCGGCCGGCGCATGTCTGACCATGCCGGCATAGGGATGCACGTCAGAGAGCGCTTCCAGCATGGTCCTGTCCTCGATCACGTAGAACTCCCAGGGCTGCTGGTTCCCCGCCGACGGCGCCTGCATGGCGGCACGGAGCATGGCTTCGATCTTTTCGTGTTCCACAGGCCTGTCCTGATACTTCCGGATACTGGTGCGGTGCGTGATGCTGTTCATTTGATACGCCTCCTTTGCATGGTTTCGTGTAACTCAGGCTGTGCCGCGCGTGCGCTTTTCTATGGCGCAGATGCGCTGGCTCAGGGTGGGATGGGAGTATTCCAGCTTCACCAGAAGCGGGGAAGGGGAAAGGTCCGACAGGTTTTCCCGGGCAAGCTTCTTGAGCGCGGCAATGAGCGTGTCGCCGTACCCTTCCTCCACCGCCTGGGCATCCGCTGCATACTCCGCAAGGCGCGAGCGCCAGCCGGTCAGCAGCCCCCACAGCGGGCTGATCAGGGAAAAGCCGGTGGAGATCAGGAACAGGGCAAACCCGTAATTCACGAAGGAGAACCCGAAACCGGTGAAAAAGGCATCGGTGCGCACCACCAGCCAGGCCATCACCGCCAGGACCGTGATCTGCACAACGGAAAGCGCCTGGTTCTTCAGGGTGTCCCTGTGCAGGCCGTGGCCAATCTCATGGGCGAACACGGCACAGATTTCATCCGGTGTCATGGCTTCCACCAGCGTGTCGTACAGGACAATGGTTTTGGTTTTTCCGAAGCCGGTGAAGTAGGCATTGCTTCTGGACGTGCGCCGGGACGCATCCATGACCTGAATGGCGCGCACCTGGAAGCCATGCTTTGTCAGGAGCGCGGTCAGCTTCTCTTTCAGTTCTCCGTCCTCAAGGTCCGTGAAGCGGTTGAAGATGCGGCTGAAATAGGGGTAGAGGAAGGAAATCAGGAGAACCAGCAGGAACATGACCAGGGCGAACACGGCAATAAGCCGGTCGCCGAGCCACAGGTGCAGGAAGCCGAGGATGCCGGCAATCCCGGTCATGACCAGGAGACTGATGAGAAACTCCTTTGCCTGGTCAGCGGCAAAGGTTTTCCGCGTGGACCGGTTGAACCCGTACTTCTCCTCGATATGCATGGTGTCATAATAGCTCAGCGGCAGGAGAAGCAGACCGGCCAGGCTTTCCATAAGCACAACGGCAAAGGCCTGGAAGAACCAGCCCGCGGGAAACAGGGCGGCAAACGCGGCATGCACGTTGAAGAGGAGCAGCAGGAGCTCCACGACAAAGGTGACGCTTTCGGTCAGCACATCAAAGCGCAGGCGCTCCGATTTGTAGCTTTTCCATTTCCGGTATGCATTTTCGTCATAGACATCGGCCACATTGGCCGGCATGGGATTGCGCATGGACCGCGCGGATAACCGGTTCAGGAACAGGCGGTACACAAAGGCCGCGGCGAATACGGCAAGGACCAGTGCTTTCATGCTCAGGCCTCCCGGATGATGTACGCGCTGACAATCT
>CACYNZ010000220.1 GCA_902775835.1 uncultured Eubacteriales bacterium
GTGCACTGGCCGGACACCGCCGACACTGATTCAGACTGGCTCCATGGTGGAGCCACAAACGAGGCCACGATGGCTGAAGGTGGCTCCATGGTGGAGCCACAAACGGAGCCAGGAACAAAAGCTGACTGGCCTCATGATGGAGCCACCACCCAGAAAGCTGGCTCCACGATGGAGCCAGACTGGCCTCACGGTGAAGCCAGCAAGCGTGCTGGTGGCTCCACCATGGAGCCTAACCCTATAGAGAAGAATAGTACAGCTTCTTTATCAGGATCAGAACCCCAGGGCTTTACCGATGTGTGGATCGCATACCCGTCCAATCGGAGAACGCTGAGAAGAGAGGCAGCACGGCTGGTAGCCAAAGCACTCGATGAAGGCGCAACGATCGATTCTATTCTGGCCGCATTGGAAGCGGAGAAGCAGTCTTACTCCTGGCGTGAGGAAAACGGCCGGTTTATACCCGGCATTGTGAAATGGCTGGAGAAGGAAACCTGGCGCAGCTTTGTACAGCAGGCTGAAACGGTTGAGGAGGATGAAGAATGGACGTCATTCTGAGCGGACTGAGCCTGCTGCATGAGCCGGATGAGATCATTGAAATCCGAAGCATTGATCCCAAGCCTGTAATCAGCGGGTATTTCAGAGCGGACAGTCCGGCCATCGCCAAAGAGCTCTCCCGGTATCCGAACCGCACCTTCTACCAGACGATGAACCGCGTGAAGAGCGCGTGCTATGCGCGGGAACAGCATGAGCGGCTGGTAGAGCGTCCTCACGAGACGACCACAGACGGCGATATCGCCGGCTACCAGTGGCTGCTGATTGACGCGGATCCGGTCAGGCCGAGCGGCGTCAGCGCTTCCAGAGAAGAAAAGGAAGCTGCCCGCCGGGTGGCAGGCATGACGATGAAAAAGCTGATGGCCATGGGCTTCAGTGAGCCTGTCGTCGCGGACAGCGGCAACGGTTATCATCTGCTGTTTCATATCCATGCAAGTACGAATGAAAAACAGGTTCTGGCAGATTTCCTGGCTGTCCTCGATATGTGGTTCAGCACGGAGCAGGTCAAGATTGATACCGCAGTATTTAACCCGGCTCGTATTACCAAGCTCTACGGCACCATCGCCACGAAAGGCGCAAGTACGCCGGAGCGGCCTCACCGCCGGAGTGGAATTATCCGGAAGCCGGCAAAGATTGAGAACACGCCGATGGCGCTGATCAGGAATATTGCCGCGGAACGTCAGAAGGCTGTTTCTCCTCAGGAGAATCCCCGGCAGCGCGGTGCCGCTTCCACTTTCAATCTCGATCAGTTTCTTTCGGATCATCATGTTGAGGTCATCAGAAAGATTCCAATCAGCACCGGCACCAAGTACCAGCTTGCGGAATGCCCCTTCGATAGCTCCCACAAACATGGGGATGCAGCAGTCTTCGCCTATAGCAATGGCAGCTTCGGTTTTCACTGCTTTCATAACAGCTGCGCAGGATATCACTGGCATGAGTTCCGGGAGAAGGTGGATCCTGCCGCCTATGCCAACAGCCCCTATACCGTGCATCAGGCGGTCAGCATGAAGGCACCGGCTGGGATGAATGCGGCAGTACCGGTTAAGGCAGGCCAGCCGAGAATGCTGGATTTTGCTGAGATTCCCAATTATGACCGCAGCAAGATTGTTGTCATCCGCTCCCGCTTTCAAGCGCTGGATGCAAAAATTGGCGGCTTCAACAAGGGAGAAATGACCGTCTGGAGTGGCGGAAATGCCTCGGGAAAATCGACGCTGGTCAGCCAGATCGGGCTGGCAGCAGTTACGGAGGGATTCAAGGTGGCTATGTTTTCCGGTGAGATGACAGCCTCCCGCGTCCGGGAATGGGTGCTGCTTCAGGCAGCGGGTCCGGACTTCGTGATGCAGGATCCGCTGAACCCGAATCATTACTGCCTGAAATACGGCATTGAGGAAAAGCTCGATGCCATGCTTACCGGCAAGCTATCGATTTATGACAACGACTTTGGAACAGACTGGGAGGTTGTGACCAGCACGATCTATGACTGGGTAAAGAAAAACGAAGCGTCCGTGGTCATCATCGACAACCTCATGGCCCTCGACATTCCTACCGGCTCCATGGACAAGTACGACATGCAGACCAGGATCGTCAAGCGCTTTTCTGCCATGGCCAGGGAGCTGAACGTCCACGTGCACTTTGTCTGCCACCCGCGCAAGACCGAAGCCTTTCCCCGGAAAGGCGATATCAGCGGCACGGCAGACATCACCAACGCGGCGGATAACGTGCTGATGGTTCACAGGGTCAATGCGGACTTCATGATGCGCTACAGGACGGTTTATCCCAAGCTGGTAATTGAACCGGATGTCAGCACGGTCATAGAGATCATGAAGAATCGCGATCTGGGCATTGTCGATGAGATTATCAAGCTCTACTTCGACCGGCGCAGCCGCACGATGTCGGATGTAAAGGGCCTTCCTCCGCAGCACGCCTGGACGGAAAAGATTGAGCAGCTGACCATGCCCGGCTTTACAAAGGTAGATGATCCTGACCTGCCCAGGGAATGGAGATGAGCACATGCACGGCAACGTAACCAATGAGGAATGGCAGATTTTCAGGGAAGCATACCAGTTTTTTTCGGATCACTGCCTGCCGCCTGCCAGTCAGGATGAGAACGCCGTGGACTGGTGGATGTCTGCGGCTAAGAACGTCGGCGTGCTGGATGCGAAATGGAAGGACTATCCGCTGATGCGGGGCCTTCTGCTGGCGATCTATGAATACATGGAGTTTAAGGCAAAAGAGAAGACAAAGGAGGCCGCTGAATTTGTACAGGAACAGTGAACGGTACGCGGATCCTACCGCGGGAGCCGCCTTCGCACATATCGCTTATGAGGAACGGAAGCAGAGAAGACTTGCAGCGGAAAAGCAGAAGAAGGCGGCTGAAGCCGCCAAAGCTGCCGCGCTGCTCAGGAAAAAGGAGAAGGAAAAGCGGCACAGGGCAATCCGTAAGCAGCAGCGCAAAGCCCGTTACAGCACGCAGATCTGGGTGAAGGCCTGGCCGAAGCCCGAGGTGACAAACACAATTGGGATGGGAGGACATAAATGAAGCTGATCCATACTGGGGTAGCCAATAACAGTTCCTGCGATCCTTATCAGGAGCTTGCAATCGCTGTGATCAGGCGTGCGGCTGAAGATTACAGATATCTGGCAGGAAGAAGCGTTGAGACTGGAAGTGCACTGGAACAGAAGCGTATCCGGAAGCAGATGGCCTCAATCAGCTGCTTCTTTCTTGGGGATTGGTATCACATGCTCAGCGGGTTGGACAACGGTTCCACTATTCTGAAGATGCTCGATATGGAGGTGTTTGGGAATGATGAAAGCATTTGACTATCTCGATTCACTTCGGGCAATGGAGATCAGGATTCAGATGAAAACCCGCCAGGCGCAGCATTTGCGTGATACCATGAGCAATATTACTGCGTCCATGGATAAGGAACAGGTTTCGCACACAAAGAATGTCAGCGCCATGCAGGATACGATGGCAATGGTTCTGGATATTGAGGAAGAAATCTCGGAGCTGGAAAACACCCTGACGAAGCGGCGGCAGGAAATCCTGACCATACTGGATCAGATGAAGCCGGAACATGCGATCGTGCTCTCCGGACGTTTCATCGAGGGAAAATCCACAAGGGAGCTTGGAAATATCATGTTTTTGTCGATGCGGCAGATTGAGCGACGTCTGAATGACGCGGTAGGTGCTTTCCAGCTGATTCTGAACGACCTGACTGAGCACGGAGACGAGCCATGGCCGGTACGAAACTCGCCCTGAAAAGTTGTCGCCGTATGTCGCCAAAAGTCGCGGGACGCCGAGGTCAATACCTGCTATACTGTACGCTGTCAAAGAAGGACGGAAGAGCATCAGGCCAAGCTGCCTGGTGCTTTTCTTTTGCCCTTCTGACGGATGATTCTCCCAAAGGGCCCGATGGAAGGAGGATTGATCATGGGCGTATCGATTTTTACTGATACCTGTTATTCATTACAAAGCGAATGTTCGCAGAAAGGAACAAATTATGTATGAAATGAAGAACCCCCAAAATCAGGACAGTCTGGAAAGCGAGATTGCGATCAAATTTGGCAAAGGATTGGCGCAGGCTTTCACCGGCAAGGACGGAACGCAGTATATGCGCATTCAGGTTCCCAACAAGGATGCGAATGACAAATCGCCTTGGCAGTACTTCGTTGTACCGGCAAAGCTTGTTCATGAAAACCGGTATGGAAAAGGGCTGTGGATCAAGCTCCCGCTTCAAGGCAGCACCACTGTCTACAGGGATGTCCGTACCGGCTACGATGAAAATGGAAAGGGTATCTATGAAAAGCAAAAACGCAGCGTGACGAATACCGAGCTCAAGGGAATGGTTGAATTCTATAAATCTCAGGAACGCAGTCATGCAGTCGATGTCTCCGACGGACCGAAGCAGGATGCCGCTCAGATCAAGACGAAGCCGCGCCGCAGCTATGGCATGGAGAGGTAAACTGCAGGCTGACTTCTGCCAATTCCGATACAAAGGGAGGTTTGATCTTGGGCGGAGCAAGCATCATCGGTATCGTCAATCAGAAGGGCGGTACCGGCAAAACCACCAGCTGCGTCAACCTGGGCGTAGACCTGGCGCATGAAGGGAAAAGGGTTCTGCTGGTGGACTGTGACCCGCAGGGCTCCCTGACAATCAGTCTGGGACACCCGCAGCCGGATACGCTACCGGTAACACTGGCAGATCAGATGACAGCGGTGCTGAACGACAGTCCGATTGACCCGGGAGGCATTCTGCATCACGGCGAGGGCGTAGACCTTCTTCCGGCCAATATCTCACTGGCCGGCATGGAGATATCTCTGGTCAATGCCATGAGCCGGGAAACTACACTGAAGCGGGTGCTGGCGAATTACAGCAGGGATTACGATCATATTCTGCTGGATTGCAGCCCTTCTCTTGGAATGCTGACGATCAACGCGTTGGCAGCCGCGGATCGGATCATTATTCCGGTTCAGACACAGTACCTGTCCATCAAAGGTGTGGAACAGCTGCTGGGAACTGTTGCCCGTGTGAAGCAGAACATCAATCACAGGCTGAAGATTGACGGCGTGCTGCTGACCATGGTTGACAGCAGGACTAACAACAGCAGGGAGATCGCTTCCCTTTTGCGGGAAACCTACGGCAGCAGGATCAGGATCTTCGATGCGGAGATTCCCAGATCCGTCAGAGCTGCGGAGATCAGCGCCGAAGGCACCAGTATCTTTGAGCATGATCCCGGAGGCAAGGTGGCTCATGCATACCATGCGCTGACGAAGGAGGTGCTGCAGATTGAAGAACAGCGGCAGAAACATCGAACTGGCTTCATTCGATAGTATCTTCTCCACGGAGGAAACCCGTCAGGGCAGCAATCAGCGCATTGAGCAGCTGCTCCTTTCTGATCTTGTTTCATTCAAGGATCATCCGTTTCGTGTGGTGGATGATGACCGGATGAAGGAAACCGTGGAGAGCATCCGGGAGTACGGTGTGCTGGTTCCTATCATCGTGCGTCCCATGGATGATGGAACCTTTGAGATCGTGTCCGGGCACAGACGAAAACATGCCTGCGAACTGGCCGGGGTAGAAGAGATTCCCGCCATTATCCGAGATCTGGATGATGACGAGGCCACGATCATCATGGTGGACAGCAACCTTCAGCGTGAAAACATTCTGCCCAGCGAGCGTGCCAAGGCTTATCAGATGAAGATGGAGGCAATCCGACATCAGGGTGAGCGACGAGATTTAACTTCTCGCCAATTTGGCGAGAAGTTGTCGGTGAGTCAGGTTGCGGATGATGCTGGAACAAGTGAGCGGCAAGTTCAGCGCTTCATTCGCCTGAATGAACTGACTGAACCACTGCGTGACAAGGTGGACAACGGCGAACTTGGATTCACCCCGGCAGTTGAGCTTTCCTTCCTGAAGCCGCAGGAACAGGAATGGGTGGAGCGAGCACTGGATGAAACGCAACAGACGCCGTCACTCTCCCAGGCTCAGCGGATCAAGCAGGAAAGCAAGGAGGGCACGCTGACCGAGGATACGGTCCATAAGATCATATCTGAGGAAAAGAAGCCGCTCTACAATTCCGTTACGCTGAGCCACGATACCCTGAAAAAGTATTTTCCCAAATCCTACACGGCCAAACAGATGGAGAATATCATCATCAGACTTCT
>CACYNZ010000221.1 GCA_902775835.1 uncultured Eubacteriales bacterium
TGCTATCGCCACAAACATTAAAAGTAGTTTCTTCATAATGATCGCTCCTTTCCTCGTTGGACAGCTTCCCCGTCCGGGGACCACATCGAGTTACAACGCTATTATACTAAATCAATATTGATTCGTCAACATCTCAAAGGAGATTTCTCACGGCCACAACGTCGAATTACAAAAGTATTAAGTCAACAGCTGAGGCGAGATAGTCAAGGTCAAAGGCACAGATTTTGTGAAGCCTGGTTTCTGTGAACTTTACTTTGATTATTGTTCGTGTGATATTATGGCTGGCACATATTACAGGGTTCATAACCCTGTTCTATGGCCTGGTCTCTCGTTTCCAGTCGGACTTTGTTCTTCTCCTTCATTGATTTAGCACCAGAACAATTCGGATTGTGAAACTTCATGCTAATATGTCCTCAATGCTGTGCCTTTCCAGCAGGAGCTTGCGGAATAAGTACAGTATTCTCGACTAATCTCGGGAGACCTTTACGGTTTCCCGTTTTATTCTTTTCTGGCTCTCAACCCCAACTTTGATACAATGGGCGGGATCGAGAGCTTTGTTATGCGCAGATTAAGCGGGAACAAGACACAAGATTTTCGGAGAATCCTGAACTCGTGTCATCTTGTTACAGAATTTCTTGTAATACGATCAGATTACGGAGTGGCACTTTTCAGACCCCGATGCTCTGTTTCAAGTCTGGTTGTTTGGTTGAAGCTTCTATTTCCCAAGGCGCTCCAGCGCGGCCACAGCATCTTCGCTGTCTTTTTCTTCCGCTTCCTCATACAGGTCAATCGCCCTGTCCAAATCCTGTTCCACACCCAGGCCCTGTTCATATAGCCGGGCAAGTTCATATCCGGCGTCGACGACGCCTGTGGCGGATTTGTTTTCCGACGCTGCGACGGATGCAAACAGCTTCGCCGCCTGCGCGTAATCCTGTTCCACGCCCAGACCCTGCGCATGCCTTCGCCAAGCTGGGCCACGGAGGTGTTGGATTTCTGGCTGGCCTTCGCCATCTAATCCGCAAAGGCAGGCATATAGGACATCTCCAGTCCCAGTGCAGACATGCTGTCGGTGACCATATCGGAAGCTGATGCCAGGTCGATGCCGCTGGCCTGGGCCAGGTTCAGTACCGTGGGCAGCGCCTCAATGGCCTTCTCCGAATCATAGCCGGCCAGAGCCAGGTAGTTCAGGGCAGACGCCGCCTCGCTTGCAGAGTAGCGGGTGCTCGCGCCCATCTCCTGCGCAGCGTCGGACAGAGCCTTCATCTCCGCCGTGCTCTCGGATTCGGACAGGCCCATGGTCGCGTAGACCTGCCGGATGGCGTCATCATAGGAGGCAAAGGTCTTGACGGCGACAGTGCCCGCGCCGATAGCTACAGCGCTGAGTTTGGACAGGCTTTTGCCCACACCTTCGACGCTCTTGCCGGCAGCCTTGGCCTTCTCACCGAACTGCGCCATCCTGTCGGCGGCGTTCAGCCAGCTGTTCTGCAGCCGCTGCAGGCGGGAGGTAACCTGAGCGATATGGGACTGGATCTGCTGGAGTCCCGCGCGGGCGTTGTTCAGGTTGGTGTTGGCTTTGGTGACAGCGTCCGCGTTGCGCCGCATGGCATTTTCGGAGCGGGAGAGCTGGCCTTCCAGCTTCTGCACTTCCTGCCCCGATGCCGCGTACTCGCTCTTCAGGCGTTCCAGCTCTGCCTCCATTTCGGCATAGGCATCGGTACCCTTCAGCCCAGCCTCCTCGGCTTCCCGGAGGTCGGCAGTCAGCTTGTCCACCTGCTGGCCGAGATCCGCGTGTCTCTGTCTGGCGGTGTCCAGCTTCGCGGCGAGCTTCTCATGTGTCTGCACGCTGGTCTCCAGCTTGCCTTTCGCCGCTTCGAGCGCACGCTCATACTGCTGGACGGCCTGCTGCTGCAGCTGGAACTTCTGCTGAAGGCTCGCGAGTTGCGCCTGTGCCCCGGCAGCAGTGTTTTCGAAGTTGGTGACGCCGGACGCCGCCAGCTTGAACTGGGAGTCGGCTTCCTTAAGCTGCTGGTTGATGGAGCGCAGGTTTGCACTGAAGTTGTCGCTGTTCAATGACAGCGAGACGACCATGTCGCGAAGAGTTTCTGCCATTGATCGGCGACCTCTTTTTCATGAAAAATGCGCCGTTCATATGAACGACGCAGGGTTGTCAAAAGGTATTTGCGACGCTACCTTTGATCATTTTTCAAAGGCACTCCAGTTTAGCCGGCCATAGCGCCGGGTGTTTTCGAATATCCGAACTGCTAACTCATCCTGGCGGCAGTCTCCCTTCCAACGCCAGTGCCAGTTGTCCTCCAGCCGTGAAGGTTCATTGATCCTGGCCTCGTGCCCCAGTCCCAGCCAATCCTGAAGCGCAATGATGCATGTTGACGCCCGGCTGATCAGCGCGGCGCGGATGAAGACCTCGTGCATCCTGCTGTCCGGCACATCCTCACAGCCAAAATACTGCCTGATGCGGTCCTTTTCGGCCGTAGTCAGGCCAGCGAACCAGCCGTTGACAGGGTCGTTGTCATGGGTGCCGGGATATACGACACAGTGCTCAGGGATGTTGTGAAGCAGATAATCGTTTGCTGCGCCAACGTCGTCGGCATCAAAGCCGAACTGCAGCACTTTCATATTGGGGTAATCCGTATCCCGAACCATCTGTCGGACAGAATCGGTCATATAGCCCAAATCCTCAACAATGACGGGTTTGTGGCCCATGTTCTCCCACATCTGTCTGAACAGCGCCATGCCGGGCCCCTTTTCCCAATGGCCTGACTTCGCCGGTTCCCCGGCGGGGATAGAGAAGTATTCGTCCAATCCTCGAAAGTGATCGATACGCAGCAGGTCGCACTGCTGGAAGTTCATCCACAACCGTGCCATCCACCAGCCGAAGCGATCGTCCCGGTGCTTTTCCCAGCGATAGAGCGGACTTCCCCATATCTGTCCCTCTGCGGAAAAGGCATCCGGGGGACAACCGGCAACAGCGCTTTGACGGTTCTGATCGTTCAGCTGGAACAGTTCAGAATGCGCCCACACATCCGTGCTGTCAAAAGAGACGTATATTGGAATGTCCCCGATGATGCGTATGTGTTTCCCGTTTGCGTAGGCCTTCAGCGCATACCACTGCTCATAGAACTTGAATTGTGTGTACTTGTGGAATTCGACGTCATAATAGAGCTCACGATGGTAGTATTCCACGGCATTGTTCCAGTGCCTGCTGATGTCCTCCGGCCAATCCGGCCACTCCTTCTGATCGAAAAAGCTCTTCAGAGACATGAAAAGCGCATAGTCATCCAGCCACCAGCCATTCTCGCAGATGAAGCGCTGGTAGTCGGGATTATTGGCGATCCCGCTGCGTTCATAGGCCTTGCGCAGCAGCGGAAAGCGGTTGGCGTACATCTTGTCGTAATCCACATGCTCGGGGTCATGACCAAAGTCCACGGCTTCGATTTCCTCCCGGAGCAGCACGCCTTCCTCCATCAGTCGGTTCAGGTCGATGTAATAGGGATTGCCCGCAAAAGCGGAAAAGGACTGATAGGGGCTGTCTTTGGACTTGTTGTGGTTGGGAGGATTGAGCGGCAGGATTTGCCAATAGGTCTGCCCTGCCTGCGCCAGAAAATCCACAAATGCATAGGCGGTCTCTCCCAGGTCACCAATGCCGTAAGGCCCTGGCAGACTGGACACAGGCATCAATATTCCCGCTTCACGACTCATGTCAATTCCTCCCAAGCTTTATAATCACAGGTTCGCCCGACAGCGGCAACAATCCTTCATCCACGCGGACTGCACCGTCTGCGAGCAGGTTTACATAATCACCATCCGGAAGATCACAGGGAACTGCCGTGCCTTTGCCGTCCGTACAGAAAAAGCCGATCATCCTCTGCTGACCGTGTTGATGTGACGCGATCACCGTCTTGCCAATGGTGTTTGCCGAGAAACTGCTGTCGGTGAACAGCGCGTCGCCGCGAATGGCACACATCCGTTGGATCAATGCTGTCAGGTCCTGCCCCTCACCCCAGGGAATTGTATCCCGGTCAAAGAGGTTCGGACGGCATACACAGCCATTTTCCTGTCCGTTATAGACCATGGGAATTCCCTTGGCAAAGAAGGCAAATGCCGTCCAATTGCGAAGCGCCCTGCCGTTTGGAATAAGCGCAGCGGCACGAAGTCGATCGTGGTTCTCCAGCGTTCGCATTTTCACGTAGTTTTCAGGATAGATTCCCTCCTGGCCGTCAAGCGCTTCCACAAATGCTTCAAGTGTGCCTTTTCCAATGCAGGCATTCAGGTATTTCCCGTATATGTCGTAGTCATAGGCCATGTCGAAGACCTGGAATATCTCGCTGTCTGATGCCGCGGTAAGTCCCATGGAGCGGATGAAGCGAACGAAACCCGGCTCGATGGATTCCGCCAACCAAAGACATCCGGGACGGATTGCCTCAACCTGTTCGCGCGCTTCCCTCCAGAAATCCAGAGGCACCAGAGGCGCTACGTCGCAACGGAACCCGTCTACTGTTTTTGCCCACATCTTCAGCGTCTCGATCTGATATTCCCAGAGCCCGCGCTGGTTATAATCCAAATCTATGATGTCGGTCCATTCACCCACATGATTGCCGAAACTGCCATCCGGCTTGTGGTAGAACCACTCCGGATGGTTTTCCCTTAGCCACGAGTCTGGTGAAGTGTGGTTGTACACCACGTCGATGATTACCTTCATGCCCAAGGCATGTATGCTGTCCACCAGTGCCTGAAAATCCTCCAGTGTGCCATATTCGGGATTGATAGCCCTGTAATCCCGTATAGCATATGGGCTTCCCATGCTGCCCTTGCGATTTGATTTGCCGATGGGATGAATCGGCATCAGCCAGATGATATCCGCACCCAGGCTCCGAATGCGGGGCAAATCCTCGCGTACCTTCTCAAAGGTCCCCTCAGAGCTGTAATTGCGAACAAAAACGGAATAGATCATCTGATTCCGCAAATGGAGATCTGTATTACGCGCCACGTGCTGCACCTCCATCTTCTCTGAATGACAGGTGACTGGTACTGGCACGACTGGCATTCAGATATGCTTCCTGGTTTTGCTCAATGTCCATGCGAAAACAGTATAGCATACCTGGAGAAAGATGGCAATGAGAAATCAATACATATACACTTTTATAACGCAGGAAGCCGCGATGTACAGATAAGAATGATGGAAAGCGGCATCATAGACTTTACCCTGCTCAGCGTTGTCCCCCTGACAAGGCAGTACGCGCATATCAAGCTGCCAGTTCAGGACACGTGGGGTTTGTTAATGCGGAAAGATGATCCCTTGTCGGAAAAAGGCTTTGTCGAGCCCACGGATATGAAGGACATCCCGCTGGTATCAGGCAGAAGTGAGAATTTTCGCAGCATGATGTCAGGCTGGCTTGGGTTTGACTTCAACCAGCTCATTTTTATCGGTACGTCTTTCCTGATGACAAGTACGGAAAAATTGGTGGCAGAATCAGTCGCGTATGCCATAATCAGGGAAGGAATCATCAACGATGGTATCACATCTCCTGTATGCTTCCGCCCTTTCCATCCGGAGCTCAAATCAAATATGTTCCTGGCCTGGTCCAATGGAGCAAACATGACTGCCCCTCAAGAACTATTCTTGAATGCGATGAAAGAATGGGCTGGAAATGAGAAAGCATAAAACAGAGTTTTCGGATCATTTAGAAGCCGCATTACTTCAGGCACCATTAAGTCAAGCTAATGACAAAAACTTTTTTATCCACCTGCCCTTTCTGATACGCTGTTTCCACCCTTCAGGAAGTCCTGAACAGCATATTCAATCTCAATCCGATGGTCGTGAAAGACCGTCACTTTTTTTATGACTTTTTCGGCTATTGCCTGTGTCAGGGATTCAGCGGACATGACCTCATGTCGTATTGCCTCGATCTCCATGTTCTCCTGAACTTCCTGGTGTCTTGCGGCAATCATACACATGGTATTATGGATCTGCTGCAATTCATTATCACAGCTTTGCTTTTCAGTCATGTAGGCATCCTGATCCAACTCTCCCGACACGAACCTCTCATACAGTTCCCGCTTGAGATGCCGCATAGATTGAAGTCGCTTCTCCAACTCTATCGTTTACAGCCAGAGCAAACATAATCAAATCGTTCTGATGGTTTGCTCTAACCAGGCGGTAAAGTTTACAGAAAACGTATGAAGGGTGTTCAGACAC
>CACYNZ010000222.1 GCA_902775835.1 uncultured Eubacteriales bacterium
CGGAAACAGAGAGATAGCAGCGCATGCCAAGGGAAACTGCACCGATGGACAGGACCTGGCCCGGCCGGGCCGAAAGCGTGCGGTTCATGGGCACAGGCACATCATCCAGACAAAAATCCGCCTCGCCGCCGGTGAGCGCGAACAGGGCTTCCCGGTGAAAACATATGACCGCGCCCTGCAGCGTCATTTCCAGCAGGGCCGCGTCCTCTCCGGCTCCGGTGAGCATGAGCGCCATGCGCGCGCACAGCGGGTCCATAAAGCCGCAGGAGGACAGGCCGTCCGACATGGAAAGAAAGCGCCCCTGATCCTGCACCGTGGTGAGCAGACCGCCGGAGATCACTTCGATCATGGGATCACCTCCCGGGCAATGTCGGGCATGTAAGCAATGCCCTTTTCCTGGATACGCGCAAACTCGTCCCCGTCAACGGCACGGAAGCGGACCAGCATGCCGCTCTTCAGGAGCGCCGCGGGGCATCTGTCCGGGCTGAACAGGGTCAGCGGGGTGCGCCCGATGATCTGCCAGCCGCCGGGGCTTTCTACGGGATAGATGCCGGTCTGCCTGCCGGCAATGCCCACGCTTCCGCCCGGGATGCGCAGGGCCGGCTGATCCTTCCGGGGACAGGCAAGCGTGGGATCCATGCCGAGCAGGTACGGAAACCCGGCGAGAAACCCCAGCATGCATACATACAGGGGAAGGGCTGTATGCCTGCGGATGACCTCGGCCCGGTCAAGCCCGGTGGCCTTTATGACCTGCTCCATGTCCGGGGCAAAGGCGGGATCATAGCACACGGGGATGTCCATGCAGTCCAGTTCGCGCTCCGCATGCTCTTCCGGGACAGTTGCCAGCACCTGATGTATGTCCTGTTCCACCTCATGCATGCCCGGCATGTCGGGACGCAGGTGAAGCATCAGCGTGCAGTAGGAGGGAACCCGGGCACGGATATAGGGAAGGCCGGAGCGGGCCAGGGCAGAGTCCATGGCATGCACCTGCAGGGCATGCTCCAGCGTCAGGCCGGGGGTGAGGCGCAGGGAAAGACACAGATCATTTTCCCAGAGCATCTCGGGCTTCATGAGACCGCCTCCTGAAGCGGCGAATGAATCCGGAAACCGGCCGCGGTCAGGCGGTCATGGATCTTCCGGGCATTCTCCAGTGCCTGCGGGGTGTCGCCGTGAATGCAGATGGAGTCGGCTTCCAGGTGCAGAAGGGAGCCGTCGGATGCGCGCACACTTCCGTTTTCGGCAAAGGCCAGGGCGCGGTCCGCCACTGCGTCGGGGTCATGGATCACGCTGCCGGGTTCGCGCCGGCTGACCAGCGTGCCGTCAGGACGGTATGCGCGGTCCGCAAAGACTTCGCTGATGGTTTTCAGGCCTGTTTCCCGGGCAGCCTTGATCATGACAGAGCCGCTGAGCCCCATCAGGGCAGGCGCGGGATTCAGGGAGGCGAGGGCGCGGCAGACTGTACGGGCATACTCGGGGTTCACGGCGCAGGTGTTGTAGAGCGCTCCGTGGGGTTTCACATAGGAAAGACGCGTGTGATATCGTACGCAGAAGGCCTGAAGCGCGCCGATCTGATAGACCATGGCGGCTTCGAGCTCTGAAGGTGTCATGTCCATATTCCTGCGCCCGAACCCGGCAAGATCTGGATAGCCGGGATGCGCGCCGATGGTCAGTCCCAGATCGGAGGCTGCCCTGACTGTGCGGTCCATGACCAGGGGATCCCCGGCATGGAATCCGCAGGCGATGGAAGCGGAGGAAATCAGGGGAAGAATGTCTGCGTCGTTCCCCAGAATGTATGCGCCGAAGCTTTCGCCGAGATCACAGTTGATGTCGATATGTTTCATGATTCTGCCTCCCTGGGGAGCCGGCCCGGAGTGAAAAGCGGGCTGCCCGCAGTTTTCAGGTGTTTCCTGCATGGTATCACACCCTTCCGGCCCTGTCCATCGGACAGGGCGTGACCAAAGTGGATTCTGCTGCGGCCGACTCGGGACCGCAGAATGTTTCACGCGTCCTGTTTCTGAAAGAAAAAAACAGACTTCACAACCGTGAAGCCTGTCAGAAATGAATGTTTACATATAGTTCCACTTGCGCTCCAGGGCATCTCTGAACGCAGAAGCTTCCGGGATCCTTTCGCCGCCGGGGATGGAATCCAGCCATTCATTAAAGGTCTTGCCGGACGCTTTTGCGCTGCGCATCTCGTTCATCAGCGCACGTGTCTGCGTCTCCAGAGAAGGCACGCCGCCGCTGACGTTCATCAGTTCATCCAGTTCCATTTCCACTGCGCTCCGGTCCGTATTCGTCTGCGTGTCCATCATCGGGTTCCTTCCTTTCAGTCCTGCAGACTTTCTTTCTGTGAGAGAAGCTTTACTGCTCCTCACACCTGTATGATACGCCGGAGAGAAACAGGATGGCAGTTATTATGGAATCATTGGAGATTTTTTGCCTCAGGCATACGCCTGACAGCAGAAGAGGCGGATGCGGGAAACAGAGAGGAACAAAAATCAGAATTCAGAAGACATGTTCCCGTCAGGCGGCAGGATTCCGCCTGCAGCATCGGGGCCCGGTATGTCCAGGATGCACGTCTTTGGGTGTAAAAGTTGGCAGGAAGCATGCGTGACAGGGCTGTTTCGCGTTGCGGGAGCGGGAAGTTTGCTGTACAATTTCAGAAAGGGAGAGGAGGGGAAACATGTCAGACAGAATCGGGAAAATGACGCGCTTTCTCGCCGGAGAGACTACGGCTGTTTTCCGGGAGCAGGTGCCCATGGCAAGGTATACAACCCTCAGACTGGGCGGACCGGCGGAACTGCTGGTGGAGCCAGATTCTCCTGAAACACTGAAACAGGTGCTTCGGAAGGCCCGGGAAATGGAACTTCCCCTGACCGTGATCGGCAACGGCAGCAATCTGCTGGTACTGGACGGCGGGATTCCGGGGGTCACGGTGCATCTGGGCAGAAACTTTTCCTCCGTGTCGCGTCAGGATGACACGGTCCGGTGTCAGGCCGGCTGCCTTCTGCCGCAGCTTGCCCGGTATGCCATGGAGCAGGGCCTGGACGGGCTTGTGTTTGCGTCCGGGATTCCGGGCTCCGTGGGCGGGGGAACCGTGATGAACGCCGGCGCCTACGGCGGCGAGCTCGGCGACACGCTTAAGCGTGTGACCTGCCTGGACGCGCAGGGAAATACGGTGGTTCTGGACAGAAGCCAACTGGAGCTCGGGCACAGGACCACGGCACTCCAGCATCTGGACCTGATCGTGGTGGAAAGCGAGTTCTGCCTGCGGGAAGGCAATGTGAAGGAAATGCTGGAACAGTCCGCGGAGCTGAACCGGCGCAGGGCGGAAAAGCAGCCGCTGGACGAGCCCAGCGCGGGATCCGCGTTCAAGCGTCCGGCTAATGACTATGCGTCCAGGCTTGTGGATGCGTGCGGACTGAAGGGCATGCGGGTCGGTGGAGCACGGGTAAGTGAAAAGCACGCGGGGTTCCTGGTAAACCAGGGCACGAGCAGTGCGGATTTCCTGGCGCTGGTCCGGGAGGTTCAGCGCATCGTGCTGGAAAAGACCGGCGTGCAGCTGGAGATGGAAATACGGGTGATCGGGGTGGAAGAGAAAGGAGCATAAGATGCGGTATCTTCTTCTGAGCGGCATGAGCGGTGCCGGGAAAACGGTGGCGCTCCGGTATCTGGAGGACTGCGGTGTGTTCTGCGTGGATAACCTGCCGCCGAACATGCTGGTCAGTTTCATGGAAAGCTGTGAAAAGCTGAGCAGTCACTTTGCCGTGACGGCACTGGCCGTGGACGTGCGGTCCTGGGCCTTTTTCGGGGCGCATGAGGTGCGGGATCTCCTGCTGGAAGCCTCTTCCCTGGGGTATCAGATGGAAATCCTGTTCCTGGAAGCCGGCGATGACACACTGGTGAGCCGGTACAAGGAAAGCCGGCGCGAGCATCCGCTGGCGGGCAGCCGGGTCAGCCTGACCGAAGCCATCGCCAAGGAGCGGTCCATGCTCCAGCCGCTGCGGGAAAGCGCGGACTACCTGATTGACACCACGAACCTGAAGCCCAAGGGCCTGCAGAAGCAGCTGGACACTATCCTGCGCTCGGTGGGTGAGGAGGAGCACGCGCCTATCCGGGTGGAGGTTCTGTCCTTCGGATTCAAGCGCGGACTGCCCCGGGCGGCGGACCTGGTGTTTGACGTGCGCTTTCTGCCCAATCCCTTCTATATCCCGGAGCTGTGCCGGCATTCCGGCATGGACGAGGATGTGCGCAAGTATGTGATGGAGCACGCGGTGACCAGGGAATTCATGGAGCGCACTACCGGGCTTCTGGATTTCCTGCTGCCGCACTATGTGGAGGAGGGCAAGCACCGTCTGGTGATTGCCATCGGGTGCACGGGCGGCGCGCACCGCTCCGTGGCGATCGCCGAAGCCATCGGGCATGATCTGCAGGACAAGGGATACCTGACCAGCATCACGCACCGGGATGTGGATATCGAGCAGGCCCACTGGCTTGGCGAAATGGACTGAACAGGAGGGCAGATATGTCCTTTTCTTCTCAGGCAAAAGATGAACTGATCCGTCTGCCCATGGACAGGCAGTGCTGCCTGATGGCGGAGCTGGGAGCGCTGACGCAGACTTCCGGCTCCCTTTCGTTTCTGGGCGGAGGGCGGTTTTCGGTAACGTATCAGACGGAGAACACGGCGCTGGCGCGCCGGATCTTCCGCATGCTCAAGACCGGGCTCGGGCTGTCACCGACGCTGCAGGTGGTGGAGCACGCGCGGCTGGGTGGCAGGCGGACCTGCGTGCTTACCGTGGACGGCGAGGACGCGCCAAGGCTGCTGGACGCGCTGGGCATGATGCGCACCGGCGCGGACGGCATCCAGTCCCTGCGGCGCATGGTGCCCTACTTCTCCATGTCCAGGTCCTGCTGCCGCAGGTCCTATCTGCGGGGTGCCTTTCTCGGCGCCGGGTCCATGGTGAACCCGGAAAAATCCTGGCTCATGGAGTGGGTGGCGGATGAAAACCTGGCCCAGGGCCTGGAAAAAGTGCTGGAGCGCGGAAATATCCGGGCGGGGCGCTATGAGCGCCGGGGAAGCAGCGTGGTCACGCTCAGGTCCGCCCAGGACATTTCGGACGCGCTGGCCATGATGGGCGCCGGGAATGCCGTGATGGAGCTGGAGAATATCCGGATCAAGAAACAGATGCGCGCGGACGCGAACCGCGCGTCCAACTGTGATGAACACAATTCCGAGCGCATGCTCAACGCCAGCGAGCAGCAGGTGGAGGCCATCAAGCTCATCTCCATCCAGCGGGGACTGTATACGCTGCCGCCCGCGCTGCAGGAAATGGCGAGACTGCGCCTGGAACACCCGGAGATGTCCCTGGAGGAGCTGGGACAGAGTCTGGAAAAGCCTGTGGGCAAGAGCGGCGTGAACCACCGCATGCGCAGGATCCTGCAGGCCGCGGAGGAGATCCGCGAAGAACTGAGTCAGAAGGAAAGCCAGGAGGCCAGATAGGATGCTGGGAGTTTTGTATCTGCTGCTGTTTCTGGCAGGGGGACTGTTTGTGTCCCGCTGCCTGCTGCCCAGGCACAGTGTGCTGGCCCGGGTCTGGATCGGGGCGAGCCTGGGGCTTCTGCTCCTGATGTGGCTGCCGGTTCTGTGCGCGTTTGCGATGCGCTTTTCCCTGGCCGCCCACTGGACGGCCCTTGGACTGCTGGCCCTCTTGTGCGCCCTGGCATGGACATTGCGGAGCCGTGACGCGGTAAAGGCGTGGGATGAGCGGGAATCGCATCTTTTCCGGCAGATGCTTGTGGTCTGCGTTCCGCTGATCCTGCTCAGCGCGATTCTTCAGTATACGCATGTATGCCGCGTGGACGCGGACGGGTCCTGGCATGTGGGCCAGTCCACCTACGGCGACCTGTCCATGCACATGGCATTCATCACAGGGCTCAGAAACGCGCAGTTCCCGCCGGAGTATCCAATCTTCCCGGGCACGCGCCTGAGCTATCCCTTTCTGACGGACTCGCTGTCCACTACCTTCTACCTGTTCGGCTGGGAGATTCAGCCGGCCATTATCGTGCCCTCGGTGCTCATGATGGGCCTTCTGTACATGGGCGTCATGATCCTGGCCAGGGATATGACCAGGGGCGGACGCGCCGTGGTCATGGCCGCGCTCCTGTTTTTCTTAAACGGCG
>CACYNZ010000223.1 GCA_902775835.1 uncultured Eubacteriales bacterium
TTCTATATTAAACATAGTTCTGATTTCTTGTGAAGTTTTCCGTCCATCATGATTTATATACGGCTTCTCCGTCACGCGTCATCATTTTTTCTGCAACCATGAAAAGTCAGGCTTCAACGTGTGGTATACTCTGCATGTACCGTGCAAAGCTGTCAGGCAAAACAGTCCGGATCCCGATCTCAGAGGAAAACAAGCCCCCGGACAACGAGTCGACTGCGTGCATACCATAAAACGGTGGAAAGTCCTGAAATTCCATGATATCTGCCGTCAGCTGATATCTCACGATCTTACTTCTTCCGAATTCAGATAATACAGAACCCAGGTGAAGGAGATCCACAGTTTCTCTTCCTGTCATCAATTCATGAGAGGTCATGCATTATGCTGAGCACTATCCTTCCCGATCAGATGCAGCAACTGGAACGTCAATGGATGCAGCAGTTTCACGTTCCCGCCATTCTTTTGATGGAAGAAGCTGCCAGAGGTGTCACCGCATCCATCAGC
Source organism: uncultured Eubacteriales bacterium (assembly GCA_902775835.1). The sequence continues at coordinate 502 of CACYNZ010000223.1, forward strand.
AGAATCGCCGTCAAGGAAAAGCCCGTTCTTTTTCTCTGCGGGCCCGGAGCCAATGGGGGCGACGGATATGCCGCCGCACGGCAGTGGAAGTTGCTCGGCGGCCGCTCCATGATTGCGGAGCTGTCCCCTTCTTCGCACCCGGACGCTTCCATTATGCGCACACTCGCCCTGCAGTGCAGCATTCCCGTTCTTCAGCTTCAGCCGTCCGCCTCACTTCCCGAGTGCTGTCTGATCGTCGATTCCCTGTTCGGAACCGGCCTGTCCCGGCCCGTGACTGGAAAGCTTCCCGATCTGTTTGCCCGGGTTCGCAGTTCGGGCATCCCGGTTCTCGCAGTGGACATACCGTCCGGCCTGAGCGCCGAAACCGGAGAAGTGCTGGGCTGCGTGATGCCCGCTGTGGAAACGGTGACCTTTCATCGGCCGAAACAGGGGTTTTATCTGCGTCAGGGGCCCTCTGTCTGCGGCAGAATCACGGTGCATTCCATCCTGATCCCGCCTGTCTACGGCAGCTTTCCCGGTCTGTCCGTGCTCGAAGCCGAAGACCTTGACGCGTGTCTTCCGGCCCGGGATCCCGCCGGTTACAAGGGAACCTTCGGACACATCGTCATTCTCGCCGGCTCACCTGGCATGGCAGGTGCCGGCATCATGTGTGCCCGCGCCGCGCTGCGTGCAGGAGCCGGGCTTGTCACGATTCTGTGCCGTCAGGAACTCCTGCCGATATTCCAGACAGCAGTTCCGTCCGCCATGTGTGCCGTCCTTCCCATGAATTCCGGGGTCTATACCGCTGAGGCGCTCGATACCTGCCGGAGCATGCTTTCCCGCGCCACCTGCGCTGTCATCGGCTGCGGAATCGGCACAGATGAAGCCATGATTCCTCTGCTCAGCCTGTTTGCGTCCCTGACCTGCCCGGTGATCTATGATGCCGACGCGCTGACCCTTCTTGCCCGGCATCCCGAAATCACGCTTCCCGCGTCATCGCTTCTCACGCCGCACCCCGGAGAAGCCGCCCGGCTTCTGGACTGCACGGCAAAGGAGATCACACAGGATCCGCTGTCCGCGCTTCAGGCACTGTATGACCGATTCGGGTGCGCACTGATCCTCAAAAATGCCTGTTCCCTGATGCATGCCGGCGGAAAGACCGCTGTTCAGCCATTTCCCTCGCCTGCCCTCGCCCGTGGCGGAAGCGGAGATATGCTGTGCGGATTCCTTGCCGCCATCATCTCCAGACGCCATGAGTCCTCTCCCTCGCTTCTGTCCCTGCAGTGCGCCGTCTATCTCCACGCCCGGGCAGGCCTCGCGGCAGCAGAGGAAGTCGGCGAAGACGCCGCGACCTGCGAGGATATTCTCAGACACTTCCGTCTGCGTCACGCCTGAAAGGCATTTCCTCTGAAACCATGAAACGGGGAGGCATCGCACGCCTCCCCGTTTCATTCTGTTTGTTCCCGTTACGGATCCTGTCGGATCATAAGCACATAGGGCGCATAATTGGCTTCCCTGAGTGCATCCATGGCTTCCTCCGGTTCCCTGGGGTCTGTCAGACAGAGACTGTACTGATATTCGCCGAACCCGGACAGGTCCATCTTGAAATTCGTCTCCCAGGTATTGTTCATGATCCATGAATACACCGGCCACCCGTTGTCCTCTGCCCGGTTTTCGCACAGGCGGATGGGATGATGCCGCATTTCGCCGCGGTACACAAGCGGCGCGTCATAGCAGGAAATCAGCGCCGTTCCGCCCGGATGCATGAACGCAATGCCGTCATCGGTCATGGTGTATTCCATGCCGGTTCCGGGCAGCTGATCCACACCGGGGAGGAACGCTTCCTTTCCGCCCTTGCGCACTGCGACCCGGCTTTCCGGATAATTCAGCGTCAGCGGCAGGAAGACACTCTCGATATCCGTTGAAACCGTTTTTCCCAGCTGCAGCGTGAAGTCAATGCGCGGGATGGCTTCATACAATTTCACGTACACATCCGCCCGGACTGTACCCGGAAGCGTATAGCAGAACCGCAGCACAGTGAAAACCGGCCCGTGTTCTTCGCACAGAACGTTTTCCAGCACGCCGGTGTAAAGGCAGGCGTGCACGCCCCGGATATTCCGGCCCAGAAGCCTGCGCTCCTCCATGTCCGCATACAGAATGGTCCGCCCGGCTTCCTTTGCCGGTGTCACTTCATAGAGCGGTGTAAAGAACGGAGCAGTTCCCCGTCCGGTAAGCTCCACCTGATTCTTTTTGTCCCGGAAGGACAGAATTCCCTCATGAATCCGGTATTCCAGGCGGAAGAACGCGTTTTCAAACTCATGGGCCAGACGATAGGTCACCGGATCATAATCATTGACAATGTCACGGATCCGTTCAGCCCCCACATAGCATTTCCGGCTGTTCAGCGTCTCATTCACCGCGGGCAGTGTCCGGTATTCGTAGGTCTTTTCCTCACCCGGCGCAAACCGGTCCATAAACGTGATCTTCCGTCCCCGGGGATGGGCAGACACCTGGCAGGTCAGCTCGTTTCCGCTTGCATCCCGGATTTCCGCCCTTTCCAGGATCGGCGATTCCACGTAAAACTCCACCGGCAGGAGTCCTCCCGTCCTGGACGGATTGCATACGCGGACTGCTCCGTTCAGCGCATAGTAGCGGAGCACATCACCCTTCCTTCTCGCAATCCTGGTCAGCATCAGCGAGGCTGCCTCGTGCGCCTTGGAAGCATAGCTTGTTTTCCGTATATCCAGGTTCGTCACCATGGTCTCATAGGGATTGGATACCGTCGCCGAGTGTCCCCAGGTATGCTCTGCGTACAGCAGCAGATTGTCCTCCGCCATGCGCGCAAGGTCCGGCTCATGCGTGTACACGTCCGGGTCCAGACGCTCGCAGAGGTGCAGACGGCGGCGCGCCTCAAGATAGTGCTTGACCGCATAGGGCGTGCTCCCCACGCCATTGGCCCACCAGTCATTCAGATCGCCCCGGAGTACCGGCACATCCTGAAGCTTCGGTGCCGTCAGCGCGTACAGTTCCTGCAGGGAAACCATCTGTATCCGGACTGGCTCTGAAGCATACCGCTCATTGTATGCCTGAATGTTCCTCAGGATTTCCACCTCAGGCGGTGCATTGTCACTGAACACGCCGGATACCGCCGTAATGATGAAATCATAGGGATAGCCTTCCCGCTCGCAGAGGGTGAGATACGCGTCCAGGTTTTCATGCAGTGCCTCCACCGGGTCCGTCGGCTGAGCCGTCTGCCCCAGATGGTTCTGCATCATGAAATTGGTGCTGCGGTTCGGCTTTATGCCCAGCACATTGCCGAGGTTGTAATGCTCACCGTTCCAGACAAGGAGAGACTTTCCACTGCCGCTTTCCCAGCGGAAGGCTGTCTGGTTCTGGAACAATGGATACATGCCGTGGTGGCAGTGGATATTCATGAACAGGAATTCCACGCCCTCCTCCAGCATCGCATCCCGGTAGCCCATGGAAATGCCGTTGATGTCCGCCATCATGGCTGTGCGCATGGGCAGGATTTCCTGCCATTCGTGGAGGCGCCTGCGGTATACGTCGCAGTCGATCAGGTCATTGAAGTTCAGATAATTGGCCGAAATCCCGATTCTGCCGTCCCTGGCCAGTTCCAGAAAAGCCCGCTTCTCGTCCTCGGATGCTTCCCGGAAAAACGCCTCGACGCAGAACAGTGTCTCGCAGTTCCAGCGGAAAAGGGCATTTTCCTTTTCCTGCATCATCGAAACAACCGTACGGATATAATCCGCCTGCGTCTCAATCACCCGTTCCTGCAGGTCGGTATATCCAATGTCCGTATGGGAGTGGTGTACCACATAGACTGTCCGGATCCTGTGTTCCATGAAATCCTCCCCCTGTGCGGGCCTTGCGTGCCTTCACGCCATGACCGGCCCGTTTTCCTGTCGAAAAAGCACTTGACAATTCAGAGTGCATGCATCATGTTTATACCTGCGGCACAAGCAGGGCCAGGTGCATCTGGCAGGCCAGATCTTCCTTCACCACACGCAGGAGATTCAATTCTTCCGCTTTCTGCGGGAAAAGGCTGAGAAAATCTTCCGGACCCGAAATGGGCCAGTCCGCATTGTACTTTGTTCTGTAATGCATGGGCAGAATGATTCTCGGTGCCAGAAGCGTACAGACTTCCCTGGCTGCGGCCGCATCGATGGTGTAAAAGCCGCCGACCGGAATCATCAGGATATCCACCGGTCCGATTTTCCGGGCCAGTTCCGCATCCGGCACATGCCCCAGATCGCCCAGATGCACCACATGCATGCCCTCCGCATCCAGGCAGTGGATCAGGTTCGGGCCGCGCTTTTTTCCCCCGCAGTCATCGTGAAAGCTCCTGAGACTGCGGATCCGCACATCCGGCGCCAGGGTATGCTCCCCTTCCGTGTCCACCACCTGTGTCCAGCCCTGCACCGTATCCACAGCACTGTGATCTCCGTGCCCGTGGCTGACGGTCACCGCATCCGCCCTGAGCGGATGAATGGGATAGCCGGTGGATGCGTCAAAGGGATCCGTGACAATGCGCAGGCCGCTTTCCAGTTCCAGAAGGAACTTGCTGTGGCCAAGACAGGTAATGATCATGCTCTTTCCTCCCCTTCCCTTGAGTTCATCGCATATCTGGAGACCGCTGCGCAGACAGCGCCGAGCACGTCCGGCAGTTTTTCCCGTTTTCTGAGGCGCACGGCACATTCCTCCATGAGGGATGCGCATGCCTGACAGAACTGTTCCCGGGAACTGTCCGCTGCAAGCACCAGATGCCGTGTGATTTCCGGCTCCGGTATGCGTGCGTGCACCCTGAGCACGGATATCAGCTGTCCCGGACTGCCCCCGCAGACACACCCCGTGTCGGGAAAGTCGGGCAGAAGCCTGTCCAGAAGCAGCCAGCTGTTCAGAACGTCCGTTCTGTATCCGTTTCGTTCAAGTTCCTCACGGCACGCTTCCAGCATCCCTGCGTCCGCGTCCCTGGGAACAGCGGCCGCGGCCAGCCAGCCATTTACGCGCGTGCGCTTCACCGCCGGGGTCTGTTCCGGAAAATACCGTGACAGGATTTTTCGGACTTCGCCGCGGATTTCATCCATGATCCAGCGGCTGCCTTGCATATCGCAGCAGCACATGATGACTGGTTCCGCCTCCCTCAGAATTGAGCTGATACCGGATCTCCACCTGTCCGCCTTCCGCACCGGAATCGCATTTCAGATGGCTGCAGTGCAGATGCAGGGGAAAGCTGCCGTAGGGCGTATGATAGCTGCCTTCGTAGGGCCTGCCCCTGCGGAACACCATGTTCATGGAAAAGACGCCCTTGCGCATGAGCATCACCGTATCCGGACGGATATGAAAGTAGACATCCGTCACTTCCTGCGCCTGTCCGTCCTCCACCAGCTGTTCCCTGAAATGCAGAACCTCGGCTCCGCCGCGGTTTTCCAGTTCCCCCACAAACATTTCCCGGCTTTCCTGCTGTTCGCCTTCCATGCTGCGGATGGTATTTTCCATGATAATGTAGACCTTTTCCGTTTGTTCTCCCATAGATGTGCTCCTTCCGGGGGTACGTTCTTCCACGAGTATAACACAACTGCTGCACGTCTGCCACACGGCACAAGGAGGTACCATGAGGATTCTGGCCAACGCAAAAATCAACTGGGCTCTGGACATTCT
>CACYNZ010000224.1 GCA_902775835.1 uncultured Eubacteriales bacterium
GCACAGCCTCAGTCATCCGGATAACAGACAGGCCGGCCTTCCGGCGCACCCCAGAATCCGCAGTCCTCTTCCGGCGCACGCGCTGGAAGCTCCATATTCGGTTCTCCCCAGTCGGCGCGCCCGGCACAGAACGCGCAGAATTCCACACCTGTCACCACCGGGCTCGGCGGATTCCGCCCTGCTCAGAACACAAGACCCGCTTCAGGAAGCCAGAGTGCTTCCCAGGGCAATTTGCGCCCGGGGGCCGGTGCATTCGGCGCCTCCCAGTCCGCACAGCGCCCGGCGCAGCATGTTTCCGGCACCTCCCAGCCGGCCCAGAATTCCAGCCGACCCCAGGCGAAGCCGCACTCCATGAACTCGCAGCGTCCGAGCACATCCTCCACGGTCGTACCGCCCGTGTCCCCGAAGCCTTCGGGCACTTCATCCTCGTCCGGCAGCGGAAGCAACCGCACATCCAGGAAAGCCGGACTGTCACCGCTGCTCATCATTGTCGTGCTCGCCCTGCTGTTCTTCGGCAGAAACCTGTTCGGGTCCAGTCCTTCCACGGACAATTCCTCTTCTTCCTCTCTGCTCAACAGTGCGGTCCAGAGCGTGACTTCCCAGAACTCCTCCCTTACCGGTGACAGCGGCCTGCTCGGTGGCAGTGGCCTGCTCGGCGGCAGCGGTGATCTTGGTTCCTCCGCCATGTCCGCCCTGGCACAGTACCTGAGCGGCGGCTATTCCGCATCCACGGGCTCCTCCGCATCATCCTCCCTGTCTTCCTCGTCCTCATCGTCGTCTGCGCTTTCCTCCCTGGCCTCCACCCTGGGCGGCAGCTGGTTCACATCCGCAGCTTCCACCGCCACCGGAGCGTCCGGCACGGTTCGCACGGATTCCACGCGTCTTTCCACCACGGTGGCCGAAGGCAGCCGGGACAAGTACACGACGGTACTCGGAAACGGACGTGACGTGTATACCATCATGGTGTACATGTGCGCCACGGACCTGGAGTCCAAGGCTGCCATGGCCACCAAGGATCTCCAGGAAATGCTCAACGCATCCTTCGATGATCACATCAATCTGATCGTCTATACCGGCGGCTGCACCGGATGGCAGAACAAGCTGGTTTCCAACCGGGTCAATCAGATCTGGCAGGTGCGCGGCGGCAAGCTGGCCAAGCTTGAGGACAACGTTTCCTCAGCGTCCATGACCAAGCCCTCCACGCTTTCCTCCTTCATCCAGTACTGCCGTGAGAACTTTCCGGCCAACCGCTACGGTCTGATCCTCTGGGACCACGGTTCCGGCACCGTATCCGGATACGGCTATGACCAGCGCAATCCCTCCAGCGGCTCCATGAGTCTGGCTGGCATCAACCAGGCGCTCACCGACGGCAAGGTCAAGTTCGATTTTGTCGGATTCGATGCCTGCCTCATGGCCACCGTGGAAACGGGTCTCATGCTCTCCCAGCACAGCGACTATATGATCGCTTCCGAGGAAACGGAGCCCGGTGTCGGCTGGTATTACACCAACTGGCTTACGGAACTCGGCAAGAATCCTTCCCTGCCCACCACACAGTTGGGCAAGCAGATCTGCGATGACTTTGTCAGCGCCTGCGCGACGTCCGCCCGCGGTCAGTCCACCACGCTGTCCCTTGTGGACCTGGCAGAGCTCAGCCATACCGTTCCCTCAACCCTGACCAGTTTCTCCAAGTCCATTTCTTCCCTGGTCACCAACAAGGAATACAAGACCGTCTCGGACGCCCGCAACCTCAGCCGTGAGTTTGCCCCCTCCACGCGGATCGATCAGGTGGACCTGATCGACCTGTGCACAAGGATGGACACGGCGGAAAGCAAAGCCCTAGCCTCCGCCCTCAACGGCGCCATCAAGTACAACCGTTCCGGCAGCATGACCAATGCCTACGGCCTGTCCGTCTATTTCCCCTATCGCAAGCTTTCCAACGTGGACAAGGCACTGTCCACCTACCGCCAGCTGGGCATGGATGAAACCTATTCGGCTGCCATCCGTGACTTTGCCAGCGTGGAGCTTTCCGGTCAGCATTCCACTTCCTATCCTTCCAATCCCCTCGAGTCCATCTTCTCCGCCGCGTCCATGCAGCCGGCTCAGAGTTCCTCGTCTCAGGACATGATTTCCGATCTTCTCGGCGCGTTCCTGGGCGGCGGTTCCTCCTCCCTCTCCGGGCTTGACTTCTTCTCCGGACGCAGCCTGAGCAACGAAACCCTGACTTCCTTCGTGCAGGCCAATCATCTGGATCCCGCCCGCCTCGTGTTCGTCTCCCAGGAGAACGGGGATCAGACCCTGACCCTGGCGCCCGAGGAATGGGCACAGATCACCGGTGCCGAGCAGAATGTATTCTTTGATGACGGCAGCGGATATATCGATCTTGGTCTCGACAATGTCTATTCCTTCGACAGCGAAGGCCGGATGATCGCCACGGCCGACGGCGCGTGGATCACCGTAAACGGTCAGTTCGTGGCCTATTACCATGAGTCCACCGAAGATGACGGCGAGCACTGGGCCAATCACGGCCGCATCCCGGTTCTGTTCAACGGCGAGCCTGCCAATCTCCTGGTGACCTTCGACGAGGAGCATCCCAGCGGTGCCATCACGGGCGTGAGATTCGAGTATACCGATGAAACCGACACCGTGGCCAAGTCCGTCATTGATCTGGAAGAGGGCGACCTGATCCAGTTCCTCTGCGACTATTACACCTATGACAAGGAGTATCAGTCCAGCCATATCATCGGCGAGCCGCTGACATGGAACGCGGACGTGACCATGAGCGCCTCCTATATCGAGGATCCCTCCAAGGTCCTGCTCACCTACATGTTCACCGATATTTATCAGAATGAATACTGGACCGGCCCTCTGGCCATCCGGCGCTGAGACTGCTCAGCATAAAGAAAAAGCCGCACACCGCGGCTTTTTCTTTATGTACAAATCATTTTTCCGGGGCAATAGAGGCAAAATAGATAAGATCCGATATGAAGCGGCTCGACGGCGTCTGATGCACATGCTTTCCGTTGATGATCAGATGCGTTGAACCGCCGCCGTCAAGATTATAGGCAATGCGGCATTCCGGAAAAACGTCCACAATGAACTCCGCCACATCAATCAGGCGCATGCCCTTTCCGTTGCCGCCGTCGATCTCAATGATTCCGTATTCCAGATCGCCCAGCTGCGCAATGGCCATGCGCTGGGTGGCAAGGTGTCCTTCAAACTTCGGCGCGTAGATTTCCTGTACTTCCCCGTCCCGGACCAGAACCGGTCCAAAGGAGAAGGTATTGACCGGCTTCCGTCCGGCCGCGGCCATTTCATCCAGATGTGCCTGCATCATTTCCGATGTTGCCTTCACCACCACAGAAAAATCGCCCTTGTCATCGATCACCAGCACATCACGGGTTCCGTCCAGCGCATCCCGGTAAAAGACACCCTGCCGGATTACATACCCGATTTTGTAATAATACTTCATGAAGTCCGCATTGCACGCCACCACGGCTTCCACCTGTCTGGCCATGCTCACAGCCTTTGCCAGCCGCGTGTCATCATAATTTTCATAGCTCATGGTGGTGCGGATCTGGCTCGGGTCCGCGATTTTTATGCGTACATAGCGGCACATGACGGAGCCGTCACTGGTTTTCGGCTTGACTTTCTTCATCTCCATCACCATATGGATGGATTCGTCCTGATACTCATTTTCCGAAATCCAGCCGTCCGGGTTCGGGGTGGTTCCGTGCACTGTCTGGTCCAGGGGCAGCGGAGTCAGTTCAGCCAGTGCGCTCCACGGGCAGCACATCAGGAAGCAAAGGAGCAGGATTCCCAGTTTCTTCATGGAGATTCTCCTTCCCGGATTTGGTTCAGAATCCTTCCGGAATATTCGCCGGATCCGAATCGGCAAAGGGCTCATAGACTCTGGAGCGGAACATCCGGTAAATCACGTCAAAATGCGGATCTTCCCGCCATCCGCCTCCCGTGGACGTAGATGTGAAATCAATGTGGCAGTCGGGAAGCGCACGCATGAGCTCGGCCTGCAGTTCCTCGCCGGGCTCCCTTGGATGCCGGCGGTTGCATTCATGCATCCACAGACGTCTCAGGCTTGTCATGCCCATGAGCGGTGTCACGTCTTCGATGAAGTTGTAGGAAATATTCAGGTCCATCAGGCGCTTCAGTGATGCCAGAGGCGATATGTCCGTCACCTGATTGTAGAATACTTCCAGATACTCCAGATGCTCGAGACTGGCAATCGGTGTCAGATCCGTGATCTTGGCAATGGCCACAATCAGCACTCTCAGCTGCGGCATTTCATACAGGAAGCTCAGGTCCGTAATGGAATTGTGCCCGATATCCAGGGCATACAGGTTCGGGCAGAACCTCAGCAGGGCAAGCTCCTGATTGGAATGCCATCCCGAATCCGAATCATGGAGCGTGGAAAAGGCCGTGACATCCGTACGGACCGTGTGTTCTCCGAAAGACATAGTCATGCCGAATTCCACATCCGGATACCGTGCGTGAATCTCTTCAATCCTCTGCCTTGTAATGCGGGTGGCAAACATGTCCACCTTTTCAAGCTCCGGAAAACTGTCCAGGAACTCATAGAAGGCGTCCCAGTTTCGGATCACCTGGTCCTGTAAATCCACATATCGGTCTCCTGTATCTGCCGTCACAGCGCCGAAGCTCACACTGTCCGCCCCGGCACAGGCGCAGGCCAGACAGAGCAGCAGCACCAGGACCGCACATGTCAGACACCGCATGCTATTCCTCCTCCCACGGCTATCAGCCGTTTCCGTCAATCACAGGCTGCGCATCCGTCCTTCAGATCACAGCATGGTGTTCGTCCGCGCACACGCCGGCACGCATCCGAATTCCGGTAAATGCCCGTCCACAGTTCAGCCCTGAGGCACAGGTCCAAGCGTCCGGACTCCTGTTTTCCTTTCAGCCTTTTTTCCATTCTATTCAATCTCAGCTGTATCGTCAAGCGCAGATATGCCGGCCCGCAGCCAGGGATCGCTTCAGCCGGCACATGCTTCGCACAGCACCGCCCCGTCTCTTTCTGCCCCCATGCATATCCGGCCAGATTTTGCGCCGGATTGGCCTGCCCGAAAGGCGCAGGTTTATGGACACACATATATCCGTATGCTAGAATAAGACACACCCAGTTGCTGAATCATCAAGTGCATATGACCGACAATTTCCATAGAACCTTTCCTTCAGGCAGACCCACATAAAAACTGAATCCGTCTTTTTCCGTTTCCTGTTTTCCAAAACCTTCGGGACATCGCGCCGGCGTTACGCTCCACAGAAATCAGTGCATGTCCCCCGGGTACTGAAACCACTGTGAACTGAGAGGTGTCATTTCATGAAAAAAGCATGGATCCTGGTCTTTGCCCTTATCCTAACATTCTTTGCCGTGCACTCCAGCGCAGACGGAGTGATGGCAGCGCTGAACCAGAAGATTGCCACGCGAACCGGTCCATCCACCCGCTACGATGAGCCGGGAACCTTTTTCTCTTCGGCCTGGAAGACCACCCAGGTCCGGGTCCTTTCCAAGGTTCTGACCGGCAGCACCTGGTGGGTGCAGATTGAGTTTCAGAATCAGAACAGGCTGTACCGGGCGTACACCGGTCTGAAGCGTGTCAACGTCAATCCTGCCGGGATCAGGGAAGAAACCCTGCTCGGTTACGGAACCATGAATGCTGCCGGAGACGTCACAGCACTGTTCGGCCCCGGAGAAAACTATGCCCGGATGGACCACGACATTCCCTGGAGCGTGGATGTCACTGTCTGGGGTGCTGAGAATGGGTATCTGCTGGTGGACTTTTTCGATGAATACCTGTCCATCCAGCGACGTGCCTGGGTGTATTCGGATCTTGTGGATGTCGTCTGGAAAAACGGAATTCCTCCGGCCGGCAGCATTCCAGCCCAGACTGCCGGCATTCAGCCCGGCAAGACCTATTATGCTTCAGGTGAACATAATCTGGAAGTCACGATCCTGCAGTATGCGGAAAAAGGCGGTTACAGCATCCTCAGCCTGTCCATTGACGGAATAACCGCCTATCCCGCACTGGCTGTGGAGATGGAGAAAACCGATTCCGGCACATTTTCCACCGGCAGCGGCGGGGGCGAAGTATGGTTCGACGCGGACCAGCTGATCATGGA
>CACYNZ010000225.1 GCA_902775835.1 uncultured Eubacteriales bacterium
CCGTGGGGTATGGCGACGTGTATCCGGTGACACTGCTGGGGAAGATCTTTGCGGTGGTCCTGTCCTTTCTCGGGGTGTTTGCGGTGGCCATTCCCACCGGTATTATTTCAGCCGGATTTGTGGAGCAGTACCAGGAAGCCCAGGCGTCCGGGAACCCGCTGGAGCGGAGCACGATCAGCGTGCGCATTGATCTGGACAGCCACTGGATCGGCCGGACCTGCGCGGAAGTGGAGCAGAAGTACGGCATGATGGTACTCCTGATCCGCCGCGGGCACGACGTGATCCGGCCCGCGGGCAGTGAACAGATCGCGATGGATGATGTGCTGGAAGTGTATCCCGTGGGCGTGACGCGGGAGACGGGGAACAGGGCTTAATCAGGGGAGAGGTATCTGGTATAATGGCTTCACATGAATTAAACATATAAGGAGCGTTCATATGCGATACGGTTATTTTGATGACGCAGCCAGGGAATATGTCATTGACCGGGTGGACTGCCCGCAGTCGCTGACCAATTATCTGGGCACCCAGCGCATGGGCGCCGTGGTTTCCCATAACGCCGGCGGATACTGCTGGCTGGACAGCCCGGAGCATCACCGGATCACGCGCTTCCGGCCCAACGGTGTACAGCTGGACTATCCGGGACACTGGGTGTATCTCAGGGACCATGACAGCGGAAAGTACTGGTCAGTGAGCTGGCAGCCCGTGGGCCTGAAGCTGGATGAGGCCGAGTATGAGGCACGGCACGGGCTGAGCTATTCCGTGTACCGCTGCCGGTATGACGGGATCAGTGCAAGCCAGACCCTGTTCATTCCCCGGGAAGCGGGCGGGGAGGATCCGGTGGAAATCTTTGACGTGCGTCTGCGCAATGAGTCCGACCATGTACGCAGTCTGAGCGTATACGGGTATGTGGAGTTTTCGTTCCATCTTATCGAGATCGACAACCAGAATTTCCAGATGAGCCTGTACTGCGCGGGCTCGCACTACAGGGACGGCGCCTGCCTGTGCGAATACCACTATGAGCCGGATTCCTGGCAGTTCCTGGCCGGCAATTTTGAGCCGGACAGCTTTGACGGTGTCCGGGACCGCTTTATGGGCAGCTACCGCACGGAGCGCAATCCGCTGGGCGTGGAAAAGGGAACGCTCTCGGGAAGCACGGAACTGGGCGGTAATCCCTGCGGCGCGCTGGAAAAGCGGCTGGTGCTGCAGCCCGGTGAGGAAGCAAGAGTGCTTTTCTATCTCGGCACCGGCAGTGAGCGGGCCATTGAGCGCGCACGCCGCGTATATGACGAGGCGGGCACGGACCGGGCGTTCGCGGAGCTGCGCCGGTTCTGGGATGAGCGCCTGAATGTACTGCAGGTGAAGACGCCGCATGAGAATATGAACCGCTCGCTGAACATCTGGAACCTGTACCAGAGCGAGATCAACGTGCTCTTTTCCCGGTTCTCCTCCTTCATTGAAGTGGGCGGCCGGACGGGCCTGGGATACCGGGATACGGCCCAGGACGCCATGTGCATTCCGCACTCGGAGCCGGAGGGCTGCTGGCTGCGCCTGGACCAACTGCTGCACGGACAGATGTCCGCGGGCTACGGTCTGCATCTGTTTGATCCCGCCGCCTTTGAAGAGCACGAAGCACCGGCGTTCAAGAGCCCGACTGTGGTGCCGCAGCCGGACCGGGAGAGCGTGCAGCACGGCCTGAAGGACGCCTGCGCGGATGACGCGCTGTGGCTGATCCCCGCCATTGTGGAGTATGTGCGGGAGTGCGGGGATCTTTCCGTGTTCCGGAAAGTCATCCCTTTTGCCGACAAGGGCGAGGGCACGGTATGGGAGCACATGAAGCATTCCCTGGACTTTTCCTACAGCCAGCTGGGCAGTCACGGCATCACGAAGGGCCTGCGCGCGGACTGGAATGACTGTCTGAATCTGGGCGGCGGCGAGAGCGCCATGGTCGCGTTCCTCCTGGTATGGGCCACGAATCATTTCCTGGACGCGGCAAGGGCCCAGGGGCTTGAGGAAGATGTGGAAAAGTATACGCGCCTGCGTGACGGGATGGCAGAGACCTGCCGGAAGGTGCTCTGGAACGGGAAATGGTTCCTCCGCGGCTTTACCGCGGACGGACGGCCCATCGGAAGCCGGGAAGCCAAAGAGGGCAAGGTGCACATGGAAAGCAATACCTGGGCCGTGGTTTCCGGAACCGCGGACCGGGAGCAGGGCCTGTCCTGCATGGACGCTGTGGACGAGTGGCTGTATACGCCCTGGGGCCTCATGCTCAATGCGCCGTCGTTTGTCACCGTGGATGACAGTATCGGGTTTGTGACGCGGGTATACCCGGGCATCAAGGAAAACGGTGCCGTCTTCTCCCATCCCAATCCCTGGGCATGGGTGGCGGAGGCCATGCTTGGCCGCGGCAGCCGGGCCATGAAGTTCTATGATGCGCTGCTTCCCGAGAACCAGAATGACAAGATGGAAGTGCGCCAGGCGGAACCGTATACCTACTGCCAGTTCATCATGGGCCGGGATCATACGGCGCATGGACGCGCACGGCATCCTTTCATGACCGGTTCCGCCGGCTGGGCGTATTATGCGGCCACCCGGTATATGCTGGGCATCCGGCCCGGGTTTGACGGCCTGACGGTGGACCCGTGCATTCCCGGGGACTGGGACGGCTTTTCCGTAAAGCGCGTGTGGCGCGGGGCGGAGTATGATATTCAGGTCACCAACCCGGCGCATGTGGAAAAGGGTGTGCGCCGCATCCTGGTGGACGGTAAGGAAATGAGCACGGTTCCGGTGTTTGAATCCGGCGTGCACAGGATTGAAGTGGAAATGGGCTGAGGAGGAAAGAGCATGGTCAAGTTTGGAACCGGCGGCTGGAGAGCCGTGATTGGCGACGGGTTTACACGGGAAAACATCCGCAGGGTGGCGGCCGCCCTGGCACGGCGCATGGTCCGTGAAGGGCATGCGGAAACCGGGCTTGTCATCGGGTATGACCGGCGCTTTCTGAGCCGGGAAGGCGCCATCTGGTTTTCGGAAGTGGCAGTGGGCGAGGGCGTGAAGGTATACTTTGTGAACCTGTCCTGTCCGACCCCGCAGATCATGTTCACTGTCAAGCAGATGGAACTGCCCTATGGCGCCATGGTCACGGCCAGCCATAACCCGGCTGTGTACAACGGCATCAAGCTGTTCACAAGAGGCGGACGCGACGCTGTGGAGACCGTGACGCAGCCCATTGAGGACGAGGCAAACGCCATTGAGGATATCCGGGACATGGAGTTTGAGGCGGCCAGGGCAAGCGGACGCCTGACGTTCATCGATCCCCGGGACATGTACCTGGACTCCATTCTGCGGCAGATTGACATGGATGCTATCCGCCGCCGCAGGCCCAGGGTGGTGCTGGATCCCATGTTCGGCGTCTCGCTCAGCGGTCTGCAGACCATCCTGTACACGGCGCGCTGCGATATTGATGTCATCAATGACCGTCATGATGCGTTTTTCGGTGGGCACCTGCCGGCGCCGAACCCGGAAACGCTCATGGACCTGCAGGCATCGGTGAGGGATCATCACGCGGATGTGGGCATTGCGACGGACGGCGACGCGGACCGTCTCGGCATCATTGATGAGCGCGGCAAGTATGTCTCCGCCAATGAGATTCTGGTGCTCCTGTACTACTATCTGCTGTGCTACAAGGGCTGGCACGGCGCCGCCGTGCGCAATATTGCCACCACGCACCTGCTGGACCGGGTGGCCGCCGCCTTCGGCGAGGAATGCATTGAAGTGCCCGTAGGCTTCAAGCACATTTCCTCAGGCATGGACGAGCATGACGCGCTGATCGGCGGCGAAAGCTCCGGCGGTCTTACGGTGCGCGGGCATATCTCCGGCAAGGACGGCCTGTACGCGGCCAGCCTGCTGGTGGAGATGCTCTGTGTCACAGGCAAGCCGCTGAGCAAAATGGTGCAGGAAATCTATGAGCGCTTCGGCGAAATGCATATGGCCGAGTTTGACTGGGCACTGACGGAAGAGCGCAAGGCCATGATCTCGACCCGGGTGATGGAGCAGCATGAACTGCCGGACTTCGGCCTGGAAATCGATCATGTGAGCTATATGGACGGCTGCAAGGTATACTTCAAAGACAGCTGGATCATCATCCGCTTCTCCGGAACGGAGCCGCGCGTGCGCGTGTTCGCCGAGAGCCGGACCTACGCGGATGCCCGCCGCCTGGTGGCCATTGCGGCGGCCTTTATGGAACTGCCCATGGAAGAGGAAGAATGGCGCTGAGCCGGATGCTGGATCCGGACAGACAGAAAAGGAGCGGACAGGCGCGGCAAATTGCCGCAGCTGTCCGCTCTTTTGGACTTTATGGAAACGCATTCAAAATGCCCGGTGCAAAAGACACCGGGCAACGGGATTCGGATCAGCTCAGGCGCGCGTGAAGCGTGGCGCGTACAGCGCCGGGCGCGGCGATCTGGGCACAGAAAATGTCGCGGACAAGCCCGGCGAGACCGGCATCGGCGAGACTTACGCCGAAAATGGCCGGATTCGTGAGGATGGGATCCAGGCGGTCCTGAACCGAGGAGGGATCACCGAAGACGATATCCTTCATGGCTTCCTGCAGCGCGGGGAGCATGGGATCCGGGGACAGCTCCATGGGCTGACCGTTGTCGTCCACGCCCATGAGGTAGCGCAGCCAGCCGGCAATGGCCAGCGGAATGGCGCGCAGGGAAGCGGCATCCCTGGCGGGATCCTGCATGTAGCTCTTGATGGTTTCGCCGAAGCGGATGCCGACCTTCTGGGAGGTATCGGTGGCAATGCGCTGGGGAGTGTCCGGCATGAACACGTTGGGCAGGCGCTGGGTGATGACTTCGTCAATAAAGGCGCGGGGCTCAATGATGCCGGGATTGGTGACCACGGGCAGGCCTTCCTGATATCCGATGCGGTTCACAAGCTCGGTCAGGTCCGGATCCTTCATTTCATCGGCGATCAGGGTATAGCCCAGGAGGCATCCGTACACCGCCAGTGCCGTGTGCAGCGGGTTCAGGCAGGTGGTCACCTTCATGCGCTCGGTGCGGTTCACCGTGTCCCTGTCCGTCATGTAGACGCCGGCTTTTTCCAGCGCGGGACGGCCTGCGGGGAACCGGTCTTCAATGACCAGGTACTGAGGCACTTCCGCATTGACGAAGGGCGCGATATAGGTACGCTTTTCCGTGATCACCGGGGCCATGTCCTCAATGCCGTCCGCGGTGAGCTGCTGGAGAATCACGTCGGCGGGCCGGGGTGTGATCTTGTCGATCATGGACCAGGGGAAGGAAACCTGGGATTCATCTTCCATATAGCTGACAAAGTCCGCGGGAACCATGCCCTTGTCGGCCCAGGTGCGCACGATTTCCATGACACCGGCGCGCAGCTTTTCGCCGTTATGGGAACAGTTGTCCATGCTTACCAGGGCCAGGGGATAGCGTCCGGCCTGGAAGCGCTCGTACATCATGGCAGCCACGACGCCCATGGCATGACGCGCATAGGCCGGGCCGTGCTCCATGTCCCAGGAAGCAGCGGGAAGGAGGTTTCCGTTCATGCCGCGCAGGGAGTAGCCCTTCTCAGTAATGGTGAAGGAAATCATCTGCAGGGAGGGCTTGCGGAACAGGGAAGCCAGGAGATCCCATTCCCCGCTGTTGGAGGAATCGGCGCGGATGCCGCGCGCAATGCTGGCAATGATGTTGCGGTCAGTGCTTCCGTCCGGCTTGAGGGAAACCATGAGCGTCATGGAGTCATGGGGGTCATAGATGCGGTCAATGATTTCAAAGTCATAGGTTTCCGCCGCAATGATGCCCGTGCAGGCATCCCCTGAATCCAGCAGGCGCTGCTGCAGCCCGGCGATAAAGCCGCGGAAAATGTTGCCGGCGCCGAAATGAATCCAGACGGGTTCCTCCATGGTGCGCTCTGCCATGTTCTTCCAGTCGGTGGCAGGCAGTACAACGCCGGATTTTGCCCAGCCTTCCCTGTCGGAGAGGCCGCTGTAGGATAACTGCATGGTGATGACTCCTTTCTCTGTCACAGCTGCGGAAGCGCATGTGCCGGCTCCCGCTGGTGGAAAACATCTGTGTAGGAAGGCCCCAGCGCGTATAGGTGAGGCCGGAT
>CACYNZ010000226.1 GCA_902775835.1 uncultured Eubacteriales bacterium
TACGGCGTACATGTTCTGGGCCCTGACCATGGGAATCCTGCTGGGCGCTGAGCTGTATGTGCATGCCCTGGCCGTCGTACTGGGAATCAGCGTGATCCTCCTGGTCATGACCTTTGTGAAATTCCGGAACCCCAATGCCTATCTTCTTGTCGTGCATTATGATGATTACGCGGAGAGCGAGATCACGCAGCTGCTCCGCAGAACAGTGAAACAGCGGAAACTGCGCAGCAAGACAGTGACAAGGGCCGGCGCCGAGATGACGGTGGAGGTTCGGCTGGACAGCAAACAGGATCTGGTCAGCGCCGTTCTGAATATTGAGGGCGTACATGACGCGACTCTGGTGGCGTGCCAGACGGAAGCCGGTGCCTGATTGAAGACCGAAGGAAAGCATTCAGAATCAGAAAGGCAGGTGAGAAACGGATGGCGATGAATTCCCTGCCGCTGCGGCATGAACTGAAGTTTTTCATCAATGAAGGCCAGCATTATCTGCTGTCCAGGGCGCTGGACCGGACGCTGGACAGGGATCCCAACGGGGATGAGAACAATGAATACGCGATCCGTTCCCTGTACTTTGATACCGTGTTCAATACAGCGCTGTATGAGAAGTTTGACGGTGTTCCGAACCGGAACAAGTACCGGATCCGGATCTACAATTTCTCGGACCGTGTGATCAAGATGGAATGCAAGACAAAGCTGGACAGCCTGATCTCCAAGCGCTCCATCTCCATTCCCAGGGATCTGTGCGAGCAGCTGATCGCCGGAGATCCCACAGGCCTTGAAAATACGCGCTCCGGCCTGCTCAATGATGTGTACCGGGAAATGACCGTGAATCTGCTGCGGCCCTGCGTGATTGTGGACTATATTCGGGAAGCCTATCTGCATCCCGCGGAGGAAGTCCGCATCACCTTTGACAAGCAGCTGCGCACCGGCATGCGGAGCCATGACCTGTTCAATCCGCATTTGCCTACCGTTCCGCCGTTTGATCATCAGCTGATGATTCTGGAGGTCAAGTACAATCAGGTGCTGCCTCCCTATATCCGGGATCTTCTGAACACCTACTGTCCGAACGCCATTTCGTCGGCCATCAGCAAGTATACCTGGTGCCGGAGGTTCGAAGAACTGGAAGCATAAGCCTGAGAGAATACAGACAGCGGGGATATCTGAATCACTGAGAGACGAAAGCTCTGGGGCAGCAGTCCGACATGGATTGCTGCTTTTTGTTTTTTGAACACAGAAAATCCATCGGAAAGTACGGCCATGGGATTCAGGACAGCATGCTGTCGGAAGAAGTGTGGAATATACTTGAATCTGTATTTGAAATTGATTAATATATGTACGTTCAGTACAGAAACAATACTGATTGTACAATCGGTATCCTTTGCCTGAACGGCAGGACTGTACAGAGCAAATTGCAGATGACAGAGATTGGCCGGAATATGCATGAGAATGGTAATAGAGCTTGCGGGAATTCCCATGGAAGTGGAATGCCGTCATGAGGCGAACCGGACGTTCATGAAGGATTATCTGTCCAGTCGGGCACCTCAGATTTCCATCATTCCTACAGAAAAGGATTTCGATGACACGGCGGAACGGCTTCGGTCAAGGAATGTCCGGGATGGCTGTCCCGATATCCGGTACAGCGATGTATTTGTGGAAAACTGTACCCTCCACCGTCTGATTGTTCAGCAGCTTGTACCCTGCGGTGTTCTGCTGATGCACGGTTCTGCACTGTGCATGGACGGCCGGGCATATATATTCAGCGCACCCAGCGGAACCGGGAAAAGTACGCATGCCCGCCTCTGGCGTGAAATGTTTGGGGAACGTGTCTGGATGATCAATGACGATAAACCGCTTCTGCGGTTCCGCGAAAATGGGGTGGACGTCTGGGGATCTCCCTGGGACGGAAAGCACCGCCTGAGCCGGAACGCATCCGCCCCTCTGCAGGCAGTGGTCTTTCTGCGGCGCGCTGCGGAAAACCGGATCCGGCCCATGACAGCTGTGGAGGCGTTTCCGTTTCTTCTGTCCCAGACGTATTCTTCCGAGGACATGCAGACCATGGAAAAGATCGCGGGGATGCAGCAGATTCTGCTCAGGCAGATACGGTTCTACCGGCTTGAATGCAATATGGAGCCGGAGGCAGCCATGACCGCCTGGGAAGGGGTGAGGGATGAGTGAAGGAAATACTCAGCCCCGTCCGGGCTTTGCAGAAACTCCTGCCGCCCCAGAAGAAACTGAAAGCGGATGTTCGCTACAAACTGTCGCAGTATGCGCTGGAAATTGATGTGGATGGACGGCATGTTCTGTTCAACACCCTGACACAGCAGGCGTGTGAAATGGACAGGCTTCTTCCTGCGTATCTGCCAGGGAAAAGGATTTCGGATGAAGATGACCTGGCAGGGCTGGTGCGCGGGTATTTCTACGTGCCGGAGGATCAGGATGAATGCGCGTTTTATGAGAGCCTGTTCTGCATGATGCATGCGCATTTCATCGGACAGGGCATCAAAGGCTATACCATTCTTCCGACGCTTGTCTGCAATGCCCGGTGTGTGTACTGCTATGAAGCAGGGATGCCGCAGACGGTCATGACCATGGATACAGCGGAGCAGACGGTACGGTATATGCTTGAGACACGCAGTGAAGAGCGAATTGATCTGAACTGGTTCGGCGGAGAACCGCTTCTTGGCGTTTCCGTCATGGACCGCATCTGCGGAGAGCTGAGCAGACATGATGTGCCGTTCACTTCATACATGGTGACCAACGGCAGCCTGATTACGGAGGATGTGGCGGACCGGATGGCAGGGCCCTGGCGGATCCGGGATGTGCAGATCTCCATGGATGGGGCGGAGAAGGACTATATCGCCCGGAAACAGTATGTGCGCTGCGGGGATCAGTATCATGCGGTGCTGCAGTCCGTGAATCTCCTGAACGCGCGCGGCATCAGGGTTTGGGTCCGCTGCAATGTGGACGGAGAGAATATTGACGGTGTGCTGCCGTTTTTGGAGGATATGAAAGCGGCGGTAAAGGATAAGGAACTGACAGATCTGTATTTCGCGCCGCTGAATGCCGTATACACGGGGGAGGACAGCCTGAAGATCCAGAGGAAGATCGAGAATCTTCGGCCATGGATCCGGGACGCCGGCTTTGGAGGAAAACGTGATCTGTATCCCATGGGCCAGTTCCGTGCCTGGCACTGCATGGCGGATCTGGGCAGTGTGGTGATAGCTCCGGATGGCGGATTGTATGCCTGCGATGAATGCCTTCCGAAAAGCCGGTTCGGCGATGTCTGGCATGGCGTGACTGATCCGGAAGCCAGGCAGGCCTTCTGCCGTGTGGACCAGGTCCGTGATTCATGCCGCGCATGCCCGTTTCTTCCGAGGTGCACGCCGTTTGCCTCTTGTCCCATTTATGTGAAAGAATGCAGGAAACTCTTTGAACAGGCATTGAAGGACAGACTGAAGCGGGTGCTTCAGGGGGAAAACGAATCAGCTGACAGGGAACATTCCCTGTTTGAAAACTGTTGAAGGAGGACAGAAGCATGAAACTGAAGGGCAGTTTTCTTACCCAGGAAGTGAACGACATGCAGTTCCTTGTACCTGTGGGAAAGAAAACATTCAGCGGGATCATACGCAGCAATCCCACGGCGGCGTTCATTGTGAATCTTCTTCGGGAAGAAACCACGGAAGAAGCCATCGTGGATGCCATGTTCGAGCGTTACGATGCACCGAGGGAAGAGATCGCGGCGGATGTGGCGGAAGCGCTGGATTCACTGCGGAAGATCGGGGTGCTGGAAGAATAACTGGTGAGTGAGAAGCCGGGTTTCCGGCTTTCACATAGACTTCTGGAAGGAAGGAGGAAATCCAAATGGAGAAACTGACCTATGAAAAGCCGGTGATCACTGCCGTGGAGCTGGAGGATGCGGATATCCTGACGGAGTCGGGTACGAGAGTCGGAGGCATCTTTACAAGCCCGGATTATAACTCTACGGCTTGCTGAGGACATTTTCAGGGTTTGTTGGGGAAGGCCTCACTGGGGTGGGGCCTTCTATCTGTTTTTCATTTGAACCGGAAGGGAGGCCATGGCATGAAGGACAGCATTCGGATAAGGGCATCTGGAAGCCGGGCCCCAAAGGCTGTGGCACTTGCCTTTCTGCTCGTGATTCTTGGTTTTTCGATCTGGGTACGCACAGCATCCGGCTCGCTTCCTTCGATGGATGCGCAGGAACGGTTATGGCTCCAGGATGAGGACGGGCTTCCGTACCTGAGTGAAATGGATTCGTATTTCTATCTGCGCAAGGCAGAAGAAATGGCGGAACAAGACAGGCTGATACCGGTAAACTTTCGAAGCACAGATATCCTGATGGGGCCGAGCATTCAGAGTCGGGAAAATGAAACAGCGATTCCGCTTGGGCTGCCGGCTCTGGCATGGCTGCTGTGGAAATACATGCTTTCCGGATTTGGCGTGACGCTTCGGAAGACTGCTTTCTGGATGGGAACAGTCCTGGGAAGCATGACTGCCGTTCCCGCGTTTTGCTATGTCCGGAAGAGAACTTGTCTCATGGGCGGTGTGGTGGCAGGAATTCTGAGCGGATGTGCACTGCCTTTCGTGCTGCATACGTATGCAGGGTTCTTTGATACCGATATGGTGCTGGGTGTGCTTCCGCTGACGCAGATGCTGGCACAGTTTTCTGCCATGCAGGAAAAGCGGCCGGGGAGGCAGTTTGGCTGGGCATTGCTCAGCGCAGCGGCGCTTTCTCTGATGTCTCTTTTCTGGGTGGCATACTACGGCTATTTTGTGCTGGCACTTGTCTGCATGCTCTGCGCCGGAGTAATACTGGTTCTGCGGCCTGAGGGGAAGCAAAAGGGCCGTTGGACCATGCTGCGTGGAGGGCTGATGACCCTTCTGTGCTCCGCGGCATTATTGATGGTTCTGCATGGGGGTGCGTTTCTGAGGGACCTTGCAGGGGCTGCAATGGCTTACAGGTCTTTCCGTGTCAGTACGGATGCCATGCCCTTTGTATTCCAGCACACTGGCGAGCTGCGTGCACCGGGGATTTTTCCAGCCCTGTCTCCGCTTGAATGGGTGAAAGCAGATACAAAGACCCTGGTGGGCATGCTCGGCGGGATTTTTCCATGTCTGCTGGGCCTGCTG
This sequence comes from uncultured Eubacteriales bacterium, assembly GCA_902775835.1. The sequence continues at coordinate 5,149 of CACYNZ010000226.1, forward strand.
GCCGTTCCGGCCGGGCTGCTCGGGCCGGTCCTGGAAAGAAAACGCACGGTGATAGAAAAACAAACGGATGTCCGGGGGGCTTCGGATACTGCCGCAGAGACGGTATATTTGGGTGTCTGGCTGCTGATCACCGGCTATCTGGCATGCAGCGGGAAGCGGTTTGCCGAGCTCGCGGTGCTTCCACTTTCAGTTCTGTGCGGTCTTCTGGTGGGAAGGCTGGACATGACCGCGGCAAAATGCACACGGCGGGGCCTTGCCCGGGTACTGTGCATACTTCTTGCGGTGTGCGCCGTGGGACCGGTCTGCAGAGGCGCGTGGAATACAAGCCGGGCGGCCAGGCCTTTCCTGAACGATTCCAAGAGTGAAGCCATGCACTTCATCCGGGAAACGCTTCCCGAAGACACAGCGGTGGCCGGCTGGTGGGATGACGGCTACTACACGGAGTATGCGGCAGGGCGGCGGACGCTGGCGGACGGCGGAACGGACAGCGCAAAAATGAACTGGCTGATGGCAAAAGCGCTGCTTACAGAGGATGCCGGGTTTGCCGGCCGGATTCTGCGTATGCTCAATATGCATGGAGCGGATGCCCTGGACAGGCTTGAGCGGGCATGCGGGGATCAGGCAGAGGCGGCGGATCTGCTGATCCGGCTGCTGAAGCGGGAGCGGGAAGAGGCAGCCGACATGCTGAGCAGTGCGGGGATCAGCGGGGAGATTCTGGAATATACGCATCCGGAAACGAATTCGCCGCTGGTGCTGACATTGAGCACGGACATGGTGGCCAAGCATGGTTCATTGGCCTATTTTGCCTTCTGGAATCCTGCGGCACGGGCACAGGAGGAAAAGACGCTTCTTGGGATCCCGGATGCGTCCATCGTGCTGGAAAGCGGCCGGGAAAGTGACATGCCTGTGAACGGCGGTGAGTATACGATTCATCTCAGCATGGATGCGCAGGGCAGGAT
>CACYNZ010000227.1 GCA_902775835.1 uncultured Eubacteriales bacterium
AAAGGCCTGGCGGCGAACCCGAAATTCACCGCCAGGCCTGTATGTTTTTTGGGGAAAGGCATATGCCCTATTGCTTTCAGTCTCCGTTTTCCGTCAGCTTGGGCCGGGATTTCGTGTTCACCACTTCCTCCGTCACGTCCTCCAGAATCGGCATGGTGCCCTCAAGCGTCACCACATCCAGGCCTGTGGCGGGAAGCTCTGTCACAGCACCGCCCGGCACCTGGAAGGTAAAGGCATTCAGATAGTCTTCCAGACTCCTGCTGCGGACCACAATGGAGACAAGATCCGAAAGCAGTTCGCTTTCAAGCAGTTTCTTGGCTATTCCGAGCAGTGCGTTCTCGTCTTCCTCCGGGTCCTGGAACAGTCCGGTGACATCCACCCAGTGTCCGTTCAGGTAAATGACGGCCTTGATCTTCTCCAGCTCGTCCGAATTCGGCTTGACCTTGACGTACAGCAGGCAGGGGAAGGTGCGGCCGGGCCGGCTCATGGCGTGAATCGTATGTCCGTCTGCACCGGCGGCCACCGTGCTGGTGGTAAACACTTCGCTGATCAGGCCGCGGAGCCACTGCTGGGCTTCTGCGACTTCCTCCTGAACTTCCGGGGAAAGCTCTACTTCTTCCGTGACAGTTTCCTCTTCTTCCGCCTGTTCCATCAGGGCTTCCGCAAACAGCTGCCAGAAGCCTTTTTCTTCCGTTTCCTCCTGGCCTTCGACTTCCGGTTCCTTCGCAAAGCGCTCGAACAGCCTGGGCAGTCCTGTGAAATCCCTGGTCTCGAACCGTTCCTTCAGATCGTTTACAATCTCCCTGAGACGTCCCGTATTGACATTCATCACAGTGAGAATCCAGTTGCCGTCCTGGAACACTTCATTGTCGGGAAGGTTCAGCTCCAGCATGGCCTCCTCTGCCCCGATCGTTTCCGGCTCGGAACCGTCACCAAGGCGTGTGGCGCTGAGCGCTTCCTTCATGGCCTGCTGATACCCGGACAGACCTGTCCTTTCCAGCATCCAGGGAAGCAGCTCGCGGAGCTGCGCATAATCCGAACCCGGCACCAGGGCACAGTCCACTGCGAACCAGTAGGCGCGCGCTTCCTCCAGCGTCATGCCGCCGTCCGTGCACAGACGGTACGCCAGATTGTTGAGCAGGGAGGAGTTGACGTGCACTCCGCCGTGGTCATTGATATCCGTGGGCACCAGCACATTTGGCTGATAGTACATGTCCCAGCTGTGTGCGGGCTGGCTGTACTGGTTGGGATCGCTCATGCTGCGGATCCCCACCTCGCTGTGCTCGCCCACCGTCCATTCCTCGTCCTCCGTGGCCTTCATCAGCATCTCGCACAGATTTCCCTGAATGTCGCTGAGCGCTTCATTGATGGCCCCGTAATCGTTCATGTAGGCATTGTAGGTCATGACAGAGTCTGTCACGCCATGGGTGAACTCGTGGGCACACACGTCCAGGCACTGGGACAGGTCATTGATGGAACTGGACAGGAAGCACTGCCAGCCATAGAACTTGCCGGCATACGCGGCATTGTCGATGGGATTGTGATCCTCGTCGCAGAAGTCCTTCAGGATCATGATGGGCGTGCCCTCACCATCCGGACCCTTCCAGCCGATTTCCTCGTAATAGTCATAGACACGGCAGTAGTTATACAGAGACTGGAGTCCGACCTGATCCCATTCCAGGTTATCCTCGCTGTACTCCATCTTCACCTGGCCGCCGTTATACAGGAATTCCCAGCAGTCCGCCACCACAATCCTGTGCTCGATATTCCCGAGATAGTACATGCCGGTGCGGGTATCACGCATCAGCGTGACGCTGATCTCCTTCTCCGTACCGTCCGACCAGTCTACATACCCGGTATACTCCACCGGCTCCATGAACTGGAAGGCATAGCTCGCGTCATATCCGGCATTGCCCGCCATATCGCCTGGCAGAAGGGTGGGCAGGCTGTAGAGGTATTCCCCGCCCATGGTCACGTAATGCGCCAGGTACGGAAGATCATCGCCCCGGCCCGCGGTAGGATTGTCCGTATACACCACCCATACAAAGCGGGTATAGTATTCCTCCGCTTCCATGTCCAGAACGCGGTCCACCGGCAGCACCACCCGCCGGGTCATGCCCTCGATCCAGTGTACATCCACATGGCGGACCTCCTTTTCATGCCGGATCACCAGCAATTCCGCCTGCTCCCCGGTCAGTCCCTCAGAGGTCTCCGTTTCCGGAAGGTCCGCGGTCACGCTGCCGGTAAGCCCGGTCATGCTGCCTTCGGCATCCGTCACCACCTTCACCGCACCACCCAGCACGATGGTATCCGCATAGGTCTGCTGGAAGACATAGTACACATTCCCGAAAGGATCTTTCAGTTCCTTCCAGGGCTCGAAATGCGTATTCCCATCCCCGCCCAGCAGCTCACGCATGGATTCCACCACGGCCGCCGCATCATCCATGTTCTTTACAGGTTTATCCGTGCATGCGCCTTCCACAAAGGTGACATGCCCGTCCTGCATATGAACCCTGGCCGTGCCGCCGCTGAACACCTGAATGTCCTCCAGCGTCAGCTGACCGTTTCCGGAACCGCTTTCTGCCGTCTCCGCCCATGCGGTGGAAAACAACATCATGATCACCAGAAAAATAGCCATCAGTCGTTTCAATAATCTCGCCTCTTTCTTTTTCATCGATTTTTATCGGGGGCTCTGCCGCATGCCGGCATTCCCCACCTGTATCTGTCTTCCTGAAATGTCACCGGCTGGAATCAGCGTTCCAGTCATTCATTGATACGATGCAAAACGCGGGCTGGCACTGACAGCAGGAAAAGCAAAGGTTCAGAAAGAAATCAGAAAAACCCTGATTCATGAAGAACCAAGGTTTTACAAGGAGTGGCTTCGATTTGACCCGAACCAATGACACTCCAGGTACGAATTGGGCGGTTGTTCAATGTGTAATTTGGCTTCAGCACTCATGTGATTATTGAATTCAGAAGCATAAAGCGTTGGTGAAAAGAAATACATCGTGGACTTCGTCTCCGGCATGGCCCTTCGCGAAATGGAGCCCGCTTCCAAAATGTACGGCAGGCCGATGCGCCTGTCCCAGGACGCGACCGAGGGCAAGGCAGCTGACCGTAACCGATGCCCCGGACACATGGTGAAGCGGTTCTGCATCCTGTTCAACAACCAGTTCACCCCGGATGAGGTCTACGACAACGATCCCGCCGAAAGCCTGATGCATGACATAGCGCTGGCGCTGATAGCCACCCAGACCACGGAGGTGCTGGACACTTTCCCTGCGATTCCGGCGGTGCAGGAAGCGGAGCAGATTCTGGCGGAGGCGGAGAATCCGGAAGTGACGATCCCGCAGAAAGCCTGACCCTGTCGGAATACATCTACGCCGCCTGCAACGGGTTGATGAAGAACGGCCGGCGCATGAAGGAAATCGACGAAATGGGCATGCCGGGCTTCCTGCGCCTGCGGGCATGGGATGCACAACGGGAACAGGAAAAGAAAAAGCCTCGTCATGCTTCCATTGACGAGGTATGGAGCTCAGTGAAGCCATAGTTTTCCAGCTTCGGGGTTAACGGACGATCTTTCGAAATCAGTCCAGGCAGAGCGCTTCCTGCTGAGCCCTCATGGCTTCCTTGATGTCCGCTTCCTGCCTATCGAGCCTCATCGCTGCTTTCAAAGCGTCCTCACTGGCCCGCATCCGGATATCAGCAATGCCTTCCCTCTTCAGCTTTTCCTTTCTCACCCATTTCTGCCAATCTTCAAGGGCGTGCATTGCATCAATTCTCACGCGCTCTTCATGCATCGGGGGGGGTATAGCAGAGGATGCCACCGTTTGCAAGATTCATATCCTTCTCATTCAGCATGTTCATGGTTTATATTTCCTTTCTTATTCACATCTTTATTTTTCCGGCTTTCCGTTTTCTGCGGAATGTTTTTTACCGGTGTTTGTCGGGTTTCATTCACCCGACACATATAGATACGCACCAGATTTTCCGATGGCAGTGGCGAGTAAAAAAATTCGAGTGAGCTGCTACAGCTTGTTGAATGTATATCCCGAATCCCACAATGAAGAAGAAGGTGAAGATAACCTATACTTCCAGATTTCCTGCAGGAGAACTGACGTAACCGGGATTATTCATAGGGTAAAGAAAAATCCCGACTCTGTAAGAATCGAGATTTCACCAGGAATGGTTCCGATTGGGCTCGAACCAATGACACTCCGGGTATGAACCGAATACCCGCAGAGGATATTACTGTTTCATCAGTCCCGCGCCGGCGTTCCAGGCCTTTCCGACCTTCCGGCCCGTGGCATAATAACCGTTCTGGAACTGATCGAACATGAGCGCGTGGAGCTTTTCAGGATCCACCTTGCCCTTTTCGTTCAGAACTGCTTCCTCGGCCTTCACATTCACAATCCTGCCCACAATGCCGGAAATGGATTCCGTCTTCACATGCTCCAGCAGCTCGCATTCCATGACCACCGGGAACTCCTCAATGACCGGCGCGTGGACATGCTCACTTCTGACCGCGTGATAGCCGGTCCGCTCAAACTTGTCGTCGATCTTGTTGCCGGATGCGATTCCGAAGAAATCGGCCACATCCATGTGCGCTTCATCGGCAATGGACACGGTAAACGCCTTGCTGGCCATGATATTCAGCCAGGTTTTCTTTCCTTCCCCGATAAACAGGATGATCTTGTCATCATCGCAGATCTGTCCTCAGGCCACGTTCATGACATTCACCTTTTCATGCTCATCATACGCAGCCACCATCAGCACCGGCATGGGATATACCGCCTGAACCAGTCCGAGATCCTTCTTCATTTTCCAGATTCCTTTCATACTTCATTGTGCAACCCGGTGAAATCATGGTATCATGTATATGAAAGAAATTCTAGTACCATCATTATTGTAAGGTACTTACCTGGAGGTAAGCATGGAGCCGAAACAGATTGACAAGGCGAATTTCTCCGATACCGGATACAGCTATACCCTTTCCCTGATTTCCGGGAAATACAAGCCTATTATCCTGTACTGCCTCATGGAATACGAGCCGGTCCGGTTCAATCAGATGCAGCGGTATCTGGGCAATATAGCCGACAAGACGCTGAGCATGCATCTCAAGGAGCTGGAGCGCGACGGGCTGATCCACCGGGAAATGTTCCCGGAAGTCCCGCCGCATGTGGAATATACGCTCACGGAGCGGGGGCATTCCCTGATGCAGGTGCTGGATCAGCTCTGCACCTGGGGTCTGGAGCACCGTCTCTCCGGGCACAGCGAGCCCTGAGCGCGGATCTTGCCCGCTCAGAAGTCCGGAATGTCCAGAAGCTCATCCAGTTCCAGGTCCAGTTCATCGGCCAGGGCCTTCCGGTCAATGGTGGCAAACCAGATCATGTCGCCCACCGCCCGGCCGGGACCCCTGCCCGGTGTATTGATCTTTTCCCCGCCCAGGACCACGGAGGTGGACACGCCGCCGTCCAGGTTATAGGCCTGCAGGCAGCCCTGTTCATAGCAGAGATCCGCCAGCTGCTTCAGCGTCAGTCCCCATCCCTGCTGATCCTCCGGCCCGCGGCTTGCGAGAATCAGGTACTCCAGCGGCCCCGTCTGGCCGATGGCAATGCGGCGCAGCTTCTTCTCCCTGGCCAGATCCTTGATCTTCAGGTTCCAGGTGTCGCGTTCCTCACCGTCCACCACAAGCGCGGGACCAAAGCAGAACGCGTGCACCGCGTTTTCCTTCACTTCCTCCCAGGCCGCCTCCGAGGTGGGAGACAGAATCCTGAAGTTACCTTCCACGTCCACCACCAACGTGTCCCGGTTCCGGTCCGGCTGGAAGCGGAGCAGCTGCGCGTTGCGCATCACAATCCCGGAGGAATGAAAGCTGAAATTGTCCGCATTGACGGCCAGTACCGCCCGCACCTTCCTGGCCATGTTAGCCACATACTTTGTTGTCCTGGACGGAAACGGCGCCGCCAGAGCCGTGCGGAACTGAACCGGGGAAGCCAGCTTTACCCGCACCAGCATGACCGGCGTGCCATGCACTTCCATTTCGCTGATATCAACGTCCAGGCTCCCGTCATGATAGCCGGATCCGTCCTGGGCATAC
>CACYNZ010000228.1 GCA_902775835.1 uncultured Eubacteriales bacterium
CTGCACGCCGTGATTCAGCCCTGGCCCATTGCCGCAGCCGCTGCAGGAGGTGGAACATGGCCGTAACCAGTTTTCAGACCCTGCCCGGTGACCACGGCCGCCGCATTGATGAATGCGTATCCAGGCAGCTGCCGGGGCTCGGGCCCAATGGTGTGCGCAAAGTGTTCCAGAACCGGGATGTCAAGCTGGACGGCGTGCGCGTGAAAATGGATACGCGTGTATATCCCGGCCAGACGGTCACGGTCTATTACATGGAAAACCTGCTTCAGTCCCGGCCCGTGCTCCAAGTGGTCTATGAAGACGCAGACGTTTTGCTGATCAACAAGGCAGCCGGCATTTCCGTGGAAGGCGATGACGGCGGCGGCGTCTCTCTCACGTCCCTGGCGGCCCAGTACGCCGGGCATCCGGTATTTCCATGCCACAGGCTGGACAACCAGACCTGCGGTCTGATTCTCTTCGCGCATCATGAGTCCGCCCTGCATGTGCTGGAAGACGTGTTCTTCCGCCGCAGTCTGGACAAGCGCTATGTCTGCCTGGTGCGCGGCACGCCCAAGCCCCCGGAATGCACCTGCACCGCCTATCTGCGTAAATACCCGGATCAGGCGCGTGTCCGGGTCACCGACCGGGAAGTGCCGGGCAGCACACGGATCATCACTGCCTACGAAACCCTGGAAACCATGGAGCAGATCAGCCGTCTGCGCGTGCACCTCATTACCGGACGCACACACCAGATCCGCGCTCATCTTGCCGCTCTCGGACATCCCATTCTCGGGGATGACGTCTACGGAGACCGTTCACTGAACCGGGATATGAAAACGCAGGGCCGCCTGAAGCTGTGCTCTACGGAACTGTGCCTGGACACAGGCGGCCGTCTTCCCGCTCTGGACGGAAAACACTTCGTGATTTCCCCGCCTTTCTGAGGAGGCTCTATGAAATACCACATTGATACCATACCCCTGTGGGATGCCGTCAAGCTCGACGGCGAATGTCCGCTCTGCGCCCTTTCCCGGAAACTGGAACTGGGTGAAGTGGAGCGATATCTCGGTGCTTCCGTCATGGAACCGAATACCCGGATTCAGGTCAATGAAAAAGGCTTCTGCCGCAGGCATCACACCATGCTCTACGGCATGAGCAACCGTCTCGGGCACGCCCTGATGCTGGAAAGCCATACGGCCAAGACCCGGGAACGCATGCAGAAAATCCTGGACAGTATGGACAAGTCTGCGGATTCCCTGGCCAATGCCACCCTCGGCAAGTTCAGCCGCAGCGGATCCCAGGCGGCTGAGGAACTCAAAAAACAGGCTGCTGCCCTGGCCAATATCACCTCCAGCTGCATTCTGTGCGACAGCATCCAGGAAAACATGGAGCGCTACCTGCATACCTTCTTTCACCTGTATCACAATGACAGTGAATTCCGCCAGCGCTTCTCCCAGAGCAAGGGCGTCTGTCTGCCTCACGCGGCGGATCTGGCCGGCATGGCCGTTACGGACCTGAGCGCCAAGGACTGCGCTGCCTTCATTCACATGCTGTCAGGCCTGGAAAGAACGAACATGGACCGGATTCAGGAAGACATATCCTGGTTCATCAAGAAATTCGATTACCGGTATCAGAACGAAAGCTGGAAGAACAGTCAGGATGCGGTTCCCCGCACCGTGAACAAGCTGCGTTCCTGGTGCGTGGGCGATGAACCGAATCCCGAGAAATAACTGCACAGTGTAAAACAAGCCGCGCAGCCAGTGTCATGTCAGTCATGGCATCGGCTGCGCGGCTTCCTTTTCGTTTCACTTCTGTTCCTGTGCGGCCTGCTGAATATTGATGGGCGGTGCGCTGGCCGGGTCAAAGCGTTCCAGCTGCACACCGGCCTCCGACAGAAGCTCAATGCTGAACTTGTCCGGATATCCCTCCTGATACACTACCCGCCGGATTCCGGCATTGATGATCATTTTTGCGCACACAGAGCAGGGCTGATGCGTGCAGTACAGGGTGGCCCCGTCAATGGACACGCCCAGACGCGCCGCCTGGATAATAGCGTTCTGCTCCGCATGGGTGGCATAGCAGATTTCCGCCCGGGTGCCACTGGGAATCCCCAGCTTCTCCCGCAGGCATCCGCCGCGCTCCCAGCAGGTTTTCAGGCCTGAAGGTGCGCCGTTGTACCCGGTTGTCATAATACGCTTGTTCTGCACAATCACGCAGCCGATTGCCCGTCCGGGCCGGGCACAGCTGGACCACTTGGCAATCTCATAGGCCATGGCCATAAATCTCGTATCCCACTTGTCCATGTTTCGTCCTCCTCCAGTCCTTTTTATCGTTTTGTCACCACCAGCTGCGGCGGGAACTGCATTTCGTGCATATATTGACCCCGGCCGACCAGGGAATCGGTCGTCCGCAGATCCGGCACGTCCGTCCCTTCAGCCGGGCGTGCTGCAGTATCTTAATGATTGCATTGGATATCTCCGCCTTGCGCTGAGCAATCAGGGTGGTGGCCGTCATCTTTTCCTCATCCTCCAGAAACCCTCGTGCATAGGCAAAGCACAGATCACATACCCGGTAATCATACTCAAGATACTCAAGCTTTTCCGCGCCTCCGCCGGAAACAAGCTCCGGCACTTCCCGAAGAATCGGATAATGCTCCCCGTTCTGCTCCGCCAGGGCAAGACGCTTCCATATATCCAGGAGCTGCGGCTCCTCTTCATTGAACGCAATTGACACCAGTCTGTACTCCAGCTGCTTGTCAATCCGGCTCTCGTCCAGGTATTCCGTGAGCTTCAGTGCGTGCACTTCCTGCCCCTTGTCCCAGCCAGGACCCGGGTCGATGCTGATCCAGCGCTTCAGAAGGTCCGACAGAACGGTGTCCACACTCAGAAGCGTTTCCGGGAAATGAATGACCGCCCTGGTGATCGGATGCACCGCGCCTTCCAGCGCACTGCGGATCATGGCCTTGCCCACCTCCGCATTCACATACCCGGTGTCATAGATGCCATACCGGCCTGCCCGTCCGCAGATCTGCCGGATTTCCTCCGGCAGGAGCGTGCGCCGCTCCACGCCGTCAAACTTGTTCATCTCCAGCATGATCACCCGGCGTATGGGCAGATTCATACCCATGCCTATGGCATCCGTGGCCACCACCACCTGGCTTGCGCCTTCAGCGAACTTTCTGGCCTCTTCGTGCCGTACCTCGTGGGGAAGCGCGCCATAGATAATGCTTGGCTTCATCCTGTTACTGAAGTGCTTCTGAATATCCGCCGCCACAGCATGCACATCCCGCCGTGAAAACACAATGACCGCATCGCCCGGCATAAGGTCCTTGGGGAAATGGAATGGCTGGCTTTCCACCACCAGCGGCGTCAGGCGCTCATGCCGCACGATCTCCAGATCATCCCCGCAGGATCGGACAATGGCGGTGAGAATATCCTCCGCCTCCGGTGCCGCACACATGTGGATCTCGGAAGCCATCAGCCCGAGCACGGCCTCGGACCATGCCCCGCCGCGCTCCCGGTCCGCAATCATCTGACACTCATCAATGACGGCAATGTCGTAGACCTTCTGCATATTGGCCATCTCAATGGTGGAAGACTGAATACTGGAGAACGGGACCTGGACCTCCTCCTCTCCGGTCAGAAGTGTACAGGGAAAGCCTTCCTCGTTCAGTCTCTGAAACTGTTCATATGCCAGCAGCCTCAGGGGTGCCAGATACGTCGCTTCCCCGCCCTGTCCGGCCACTTCCCGCACGCGCTGCATGGCATCATGCGTCTTGGCTGAGTTGGTGGGACCGATATGCAGATAAAAATGCCGCTTCATCTGCCGCGTGAGCGGATACAGGTCCGGGTAGTGCTCCGGAATCGCTTCCAGCAGATGGTTCTGAATCCGGATATTCTTTTCCCGGAGCTGATACGCCTGACGCAGCTGTCTGCCCTGTTTCGGATTCTGGCGCGCTGCCTCCAGGATTTCCTGTCCGGTGAGCCGGCTTTCCAGCAGTTTTTCGAGATACCGCACATGCCTGTGTGCTTCCGTCTGAACCCCTTTTTTCAGGTATGTATCAACCCTGTCACAGAGTTCAGGATCGATTTTCCGTGCTTCCCGGCTGAGAAAGCTCTCCGCCTTTTCCTGCGGATAACGCCTGGCCACGAGGCGGCGTACGGAAAATGAGCCCTCATACTTCTGGATCATGCTTTCTGCGCGTTCCAGGGAAAACGGCCTGCGGATGGATGGATCGCACGCGGTAAACGGCTCCCTGGCAAATCCCTGCAGGATTTCTTCCTTCAGCTGCTCGCACCAGACCTCCAAATGCGACGCAAACAGTTCCCGTATTTCCTTTCTCAGCTCTTCACGCACCGGCTCCAGCTCTTCCCCGCGCTCCGCCCGCAATGCGGTCTGTTCATCCCACAGAAGGCGCCGGTTCAGACTGCTCAGATAACTCAGCATCACGTCCCTGGGGGATCTTAAGGTCTGTTCCCCGCACTTCTTTTCCAGCATCAGAAATTCCGGACGAAGTGTACTGCTCTGAAGCACCGTCTTTCTCGCCAGGCACGCGAGTACGCGGCTCTCCTGCTCCGCTTTCTCCAGGCGCCTGCAGAATTCCGGGTTCTTCATCGCCTTTTTGCGCGTTTCCTTCCCCGCGGACACAGAAATTCCGAACATGTCAAAAAGAAGCCGGTCGCGGATCAGTAGTTTTTCCTCGCCCGTCTTTACAAGACAGTAGGTATCCAGCAGTTCACTGCGCTTGGCATTCACAGAAGCACATTCCTCCGATGATGATTTCCATCCTTGTCAGACAGACGCCTTCATTATAAGGAACGCAAGTTTTTCCGTCAATGCAGGTGCATTTCAGGCCCCGTGTCTTTCCCTGATTCACTCAATCCGCAAAACCCTGAGGCTTAATGACAGCATCTTCTCCCGGCCGCATCCGGAGGACCGGAAAGTCTTTTCCCGTTTATCGGAAATTTCGTGGAAAAAAGATTCTGAGGCACCGTTTTTTGCCTTGACATCCATCCGGGAAACCCGTAAAATAGCCGATGGTATTTGTTCTCCGCTAGCCCCGGTAGAATTGATACACCGTGTACGCATGCGACCATCATGCTGACACATCCTTTTCAACCAGCTCTAAGGAGGAGTTTCCTTTGAAGACTTTCATGCCAAAGGCTGCCGACATCCAGCGCAAATGGTATGTCGTAGATGCCGAGGGACAGGTGTTCGGCCGTGTGGCCAGCCAGGTTGCCAATATCCTGCGCGGCAAGAACAAGCCGATCTACACCCCCAATGTGGACACCGGTGACTATGTCATCATCATCAATGCTGACAAGGTCGTTCTGACCGGCAAGAAGCTGGATCAGAAGTTCTACTATCATCACAGCGGTTATCCGGGCGGACTCAAAGAGACCAGCTATCGGAAACTGCTGGCTGAGAAGCCTGAGTTTGCCATGCAGCGCGCTGTTGTCGGCATGCTGCCCAAGGGACCCCTTGGCCGCAAGATGGCTAAGAAACTCAAGGTATACGCTGGACCTGATTATGAACAGGTGGCTCAGAAGCCCGAGAAGATCGAGCTCGACAGAACAGCCCCCGGCGGAAAGGAGTAATGTATCATGGCTAAGGTTGAATACAGTGCTGTAGGTCGCCGCAAGGAAGCTGTTGCCCGCGTTCGTCTGGTTCCCGGTGATGGAAAGATCGTTGTCAACAAGCGTGACATCGACAACTACTTCCGAGGCTGCAGTGGCACAGACGTCCAAAGAGCTGGCAGAGGAGGCTTCGGATGGGGCAACTTCCGAGATCGCTGCTAGCGACTCAAGCACAGATGGATCGGGCGTTGATATGGCTACTGAGGTTGATGAACATCCGGAAAATAAACTCGGTAGAAAAATCAAAGTAGGATATGACATATACTATCTGGGGAATTCTTGGTCAGTGCAGTTATACCAAGAGTTCAAGTGGAACGCGGAGAACGAATATGCGGATGATATTGATGTTACTTACGTTCAGTCTGACAATGACTCCAACAAGCAAATTGCAAACCTTGAGGATTTGATCGCGCAGGGCGTCGATGTAATTATTACAACTCCCATTGATGCGACTGCACTGAAT
>CACYNZ010000229.1 GCA_902775835.1 uncultured Eubacteriales bacterium
ACCGGCTGTGCACAGCCCGGAACCGTTCCTTCTTTCTCGCGTTTCTGCACCTGTCCGCCCTGGCTTTCCAGGACATCCCCGAGTTCCGCCAGCGCATCCACGGACAGCAGATCGTGGAGTACTCCAGTCTTGGCACCTCCCATATTGAGATGGAACCTAATGGCGTGTACACCTACTGCTCGCTGGTGCACGACCTGCCCTGGGACCAGTTCTGGCCCTATGCGGAGTCCGAACGCGTCCGCTGCCGGGAGCACGGAAGCATTGAGGAGAGCAGCAATGTGGACGCGGAAATCTTTGTCACCTGCCTGCCCTGGCTGCACTATACCCAGTTCTTCCAGCCCACGGACCCTGCCGTGTCCAATCCCAGCATCGCCTGGGGCAGGTTTGAGGAGGATCCGCAGCACCGTCTGATGATGCCCGTCACCGTATATGCGCATCATGCCCTGGTGGACGGCCGGCACATGGCCGGGCTGTTCAACGGGATCGAGGAGCGCATCCGTTCCCTGAATGAACTGTAATCCCCCACCGGAAAGGAGAGGTCTCCATTATGCTGATACAGAAAATCGTGATCACGGGCGGTCCCTGCGCCGGCAAGACCACCGCCATGAGCTGGATCCAGAACGCGTTTTCCGCGCGCGGCTACCGGGTTCTGTTCATTCCCGAGACCGCCACGGAATTCATTTCCGGCGGCGTGGCGCCCTGGACCTGCGGCACCAACCTGGAATACCAGAAGGTCCAGATGGCCCTGCAGATCAAGAAGGAAGAGCTGTTCATGCAGGCCGCCCAGACCATGGGCGAACAGGCCCAGAAAATCCTGATCGTCTGCGACCGCGGCGCCATGGACAACAAGGCCTACATGACCCAGGAGGAGTTTGACGAGGTGCTCCGGTACCTGGACCTGCACGAGATCGAGCTGCGGGACAACTATGACGGCGTCTTTCATCTGGTCACCGCGGCCAACGGCGCCCTGGAAGCCTACTCCTCCGCCAACAATGCCGCACGCTACGAGACAGCCGAGGAAGCGGTGAAGCTGGACGACCGCCTGATCGCGGCCTGGTCCGGGCATCCGCACATGAAGATTATCGACAACTCCACCGGGTTTGACCGGAAAATGCACCGTCTTCTGGAGGAAATCAGCCGTCTTCTCGGCGCTGAGGACATCTATGCCGACGAGCGCAAGTTCCTCATCCGCTACCCGGACACAGCATGGCTGGAAAGCCTGCCGGGCTGCCGCAAGGTGGAGATCATCCAGACCTATCTGCAGCCCACGGACGGCGGCGACACGCGCATCCGACAGCGCGGCGAAGACGGGCATTTCCTGTACTATGAGATGACCAAGCGCACCACGCCGGAAGGCAAGCGTGTGGAAACCGAGCGCCGTCTCAGCCAGGACGAGTACCTGCAGCTCATGATGAACGCGGACACCTCCCGGCGCCAGATCCGCAAGACCCGCTATGTGATCACGGGCAAGTCCCAGGCCATTGAGGTGGACCTGTACCCCTTCTGGTCGCGCCAGGCCATCGCCAAGATCTCCCTGAGTGACCGCAATGCCACGGCCCAGTTCCCGCCCGAGATCCACGTGCTCCGGGAAGTGACCGGGCAGGAAGCCTACCGGAATTCCTCCCTGGCCATGCGTCCTCCGGAGGAAGACGAAGCATGACAATGGCTGCCATCCGGCAGCCGTTTTTTCTGTGCATTTCCCCGGATTGACCCCCGCACCCGGCAAGACTATAATGCAGGCAGAAACCTCACCGGAGGCAATCATGATTCATCTGTTCATGGCCCTGCACGCCGAAGCCGCACCGCTCATTGACGCGCTGTCGCTGCGTGCCCGTCCCTCATCCGGACCCTTCCGCTCCTGGGTCTCACCATCCGGACATCTCATATTGACGCTCACCGGTCCCGGGCCCTATGCCGCCGCGGCCTGCACGTCCGCCGTGCTTTCCGCATCAGGCAGTTCCCCGCAGGATGTTCTGATCTGTCTGGGCAGCTGCGCTTCCCTGGACACGGAGCGCGCGCCTCTTAAGTGCCTGTACCGGATCCACGCACTGCAGGACCTGGCCAGCGGGTTCCGGTATTATCCGGACATGATCTTCCGTACCCGGCTCCCCGAGTCGGACCTGCTCACCGGCGCCCGGGTCCTGAATTCCCGGGAGCTTGACGCGATGCGGCAAAATACCATGCCGGCGCTCTATGACATGGAAAGCGCCGCTGTCTGCGCAGCCGCGCGCCTGTACCTGGGCCCGCATCAGATGCTGTTTCTGCGCTATGCCACGGACACGGGAGGCGAAAGCGTGACCCCGGAAAGCCTGCGCGCCGGGGGCGAAGCGCATCTGGATGCCGTGCTGGAGATTCTTGAGGCCTACGAAGCCTATGCCCGTCAGCTGCAGGACCCTTTGGATCCGGCCGGAGATGACACCCTTGAATCGCTGATACAGGAAATGCGGTGCTCGGAAACCATGTCCATTCAGCTCCGGCAGATGCACCGCTATGCCCGGCTCACCGGTTTTCCCTGGGAGGACATGATCCGGGAATTCCATGACCAGGACCGGCTGCCCGTGCCTGGACGAAAGGAGGGAAAGGACGTCCTTGCCTGCATCCGAACCCGGCTTTATACACAGACCGTTTGAGCACATCTATCTGGAGAATGGCCTGGAAGAGCTGCCCTCTGTCCGTCAGATCCTCGGGCATTTCCCCGGCGCCGCCGTCATCCCCGTGCACCACTGGAAGGATGTGTTCAACCGCCCCCGCCAGTCCGTCCGGCTTCAGCACGCGAGCCAGGCCCTGATTCTCGGAAAACGGACAGGACGCCTTATCTATCCCGGCGCGCCCGTCTGCCAGAATTTCGGCGAAGACCACTTCTGCTACACATCCCTGTGCATGAACTGCCCCTTTGACTGCGATTACTGCTATCTCAAGGGCATGTATCCCACAGGCAACCTTGCGCTGTTCGTGAACCTGGAGGACTACTTCCGGGAACTGGAGGACATGCTGAACATGCACAGCGTCTACCTGTGCATTTCCTATGACACGGACCTGGCCGCGCTGGAGCCGCTCACGGGATATATTCACGCGTTCCGCGGCTTTCTGGACACGCATCCCGGGCTGAAGATCGAGGTGCGCACCAAGAGCGCGTGCATGCCTCTGCTCCGAAGCCTTGAGCCGTCCCCGCGCCTGATCTTCGCCTTCACCCTGTCCCCGGACAGCGTGATTCATGCCTTTGAGCACGGCACGCCTTCCCTGGCCGCACGGCTTACCGCGGCGGAAACGGCCCTTGAGCGCGGACATCCTGTCCGCATCTGCCTGGATCCCATGATCTATGTAAATGCCTGGCGCGAAGCGTACGCGGAACTCGTCTGCGCCCTGCGCGCGCGCCTCGGCGCACAGGGCATGGACCGTCTCCGGGACGTGTCCATCGGGTCCTTCCGCATTTCCGGCGAGTATCTGCGGCCCATGCGCCGCGCCTGTCCGGATTCCGCCGTGGTCCAGTTCCCCTTTGAACAGGTGAGCGGGTATTACCAGTATCCGCCCGCCCTGGCCTCGGAAATGGAAGAATACCTGCTGGGACTGCTCACGCCCCATATTCCGCGTGAGCGCATTTTCCGATGGGAGGAATCCACATGAACGTTCTCCTGACCGGTGCCTCTTCCGGCATCGGGAAAAGCATCTGCCGCATGCTCCTCACCCAGGGCCACGAAATCTGGGGTTTCGGCAGGACGTTTCCGGAGGACACGCCGGATGATCCGCGCTTCCACCCCGTGGTCCTGGACCTGACCGATACACGGCATATGCTCGAGGAAACGGACCGGATCCGGCATTTGCACGGGATTCAGATGCTGATCCACTGTGCGGGCTGCGCATATTACGGCCTGCACGAGGAAGTGGGGCCGGAGAAAATCCGGAGCATGGTCCGGGTGAACCTGGAAGCGCCCATGATCCTGACCCAGCATCTCCTGCGGGACCTGAAAAAGGCGCGCGGCACCGTGGTCTTTGTCTCCTCCGTCACCGCCGTGCATCCCAGTCCCCGGGGCGCCGCCTACGGCGCCACCAAGGCCGCCCTTTCCTCCTTTGCCGCCTCCCTGCTTGCGGAAAACCGCAAGTATGGTCTGAAAGTGATCACCCTCGAACCGGATCTGACCCGCACCGGACTCTACCGCAGCGCGGACTTTCAGCCCGCGGACCGGAAAGAAGCCTGCCTGGACCCGGAGGATGTGGCCCGCGCGCTCCTGTATGCCCTGAGCCAGCCGGAACACATGCTCACGCCCGTCATCCGGATCGAACCCGCCATGCCCGCCATCTCGCGAAAGCACTCTTCCACCTGAAAGGAGCATTGTATGCGCAACATCAAGATTACCTTCATCGGCGCGGGATCCATCGGATTTACCCGCGGTCTTCTCCGGGACCTGCTCTCGGTGCCGGAATTTGCCCATATCCGCGTCGCCTTCATGGACATCAACCAGCGTAACCTGGACATGGTCACCCAGCTCTGCCAGCGCGATATTGACTCCAACGGACTGGATATCCGCATTCAGGCCACGCTGGACCGGCGGGAAGCGCTTAAGGACGCCAATTATGTCATTGACTGCGCGCGCATTGGCCTTCTGGACGCCTTTGAGCTGGACGTGGACATTCCGCTCAAGTACGGCGTGGACCAGTGCGTGGGCGACACGCTCTGCGCCGGCGGCATCATGTATGCCCAGCGCGATATCGCCATGCTGGAAGGCATGTGCCGGGACATCCGCGAAGTGGCCGCCCCGGGCTGCATGCTGCTCAACTACACCAATCCCAACGCCATGGTGACCTGGTACTGCAACACCTACGGCGGCGTGCCCACCGTGGGCCTGTGCCACGGCGTGCAGGGCGGCCACAGGCTCATCGCCAAGGTGCTGGGCTACAAGCAGGAAGAGATTGACATCATCTGCGCCGGCATCAACCATATGACCTGGTATCTGTCCGTCAAGCACAACGGCGAGGAACTCAACGGCAAACTGCTGGATGCGCTCATGGCAGACCCGGAGGTCGCCCAGACGGAAAAGGTCCGCATTGACATGATGAAGCGCTTCGGCTATTTCTCCACCGAAAGCAACGGACATCTCTCCGAGTATGTGCCGTGGTACCGCAAGCGCACCGGTGAAATCCGGGACTGGATTGACCTGGGCGTCTGGATTAACGGCGAGACCGGCGGATACCTGCGCGTATGCCGCGAAGGCCGCAACTGGTTCGAAACCGATTTCCCGAACTGGCTCAAGGAGCCGCCCATGACCTATGCCGCCGATCAGCGCAGCCAGGAGCACGGCAGCTACATCATCGAGTCCATTGAGACCGGCCGCGTGTACCGCGGACACTTCAATGTAATCAATCACGGCTGCATCACCAACCTGCCGCCGGACTGCGTGGTGGAGGTACCCGGCTACGTCAACACCTTCGGCATCCAGATCCCGGTGCTGGGCGACATGCCCCTGGGCCCCGCCGCCTGCTGCATGTCCAATATCACCGTCCAGCGCCTGGCCGTGGAAGCCGGCGCGCACGGGGATATCCAGCTTCTGCGCCAGGCCATGATGATGGATCCGCTGGTGGGCGCCGTCTGCAATCCCCCGGAAATCTGGCAGATGGTGGACGAAATGCTCGTCGCTCAGGCCCAGTGGCTGCCCCAGTACGCCGAGGAGATTGAGCGCGCCAAGCTGCGCTGGAAGCAGGCAGAAGAAAACGGCACTCTGATCCCGCCCATTGTGACAGAAGGTGCCGCCCGGCTTCATGTCAAGACCGTGGAGGAAATGGCCCGGGACAAGGAAAGTGCGAGAAAGAACGCCGCCGAAGCGGACAAGGCCAAGGAACGGCCCGCCGCCAAAAGCTGAAAGAAGGAATGAACATTGGCCTTTTCCGTAGATGACATGCTCGACCTGCAGAAGGAGCTGCACGCCCGATACGCCGATCGCTGGGAGCCGCTGGAGCCCGATACCGGAAAGCACAGCATGCTCTGGATGATCGGAGAGATCGGCGAAGTCGCGGACATTGTGAAAAAGCACGGCGAAGAAGCCGCCCTTCAGGATCCCG
>CACYNZ010000230.1 GCA_902775835.1 uncultured Eubacteriales bacterium
GGAACTCTTCGGCATTGAAACCCTGTCCCGGGCTGACGTGCTCTGCCTGGACAAGACCGGCACGCTGACCACCGGGCACATGCACCTGTTCGGCCTCATTCCTGTGGGCACGGACATGCCGGGACTCGAAAACGGGATCAGCCGGTTTCTCGGCGCGTTCCCTGAGGATGAAAGTCAGACCACACATGCCCTGCGTGAGGCGCTGCCCACCGGCAATGTGCCCGCGGATGACGTGCTCCCGTTTTCCTCCCAGCGCAAGCTTTCCGCCGCCACCTTCGGAAATACCACCTATGTCCTTGGCGCTGCCGGGTTTGTGCCCGTCACAGTACCTGAGGACATTCAGGCGCAGATCCGCGAGCATGCATCCTCGGGCCGGCGCGTTCTGGTCTTCTGTGAGGCCGCGGGCCGCATTGACCGGGAAAACCTGCCGGATGCCCTCCGTCTTCTGGGTCTCGTGCTCATCGAGGACCAGCTGCGTCCCCATGTCCAGGAAACCCTGGGCTATTTCCGGGAGCAGGGCGTTTCCCTGCGTGTCATTTCCGGCGACGACCCGCTGACCGTGTCCGCCGTGGCCCAGCGCTGCGGGCTCGAGCACGCCGCCGAGGCCGTGGACGTGTCAAAGCTCACCCCGGAACAGTTCCCGGATGCCGTGCAGCGCTGCACCGTGTTCGGGCGCGTGACCCCGGAAAACAAAAAGCTCCTGGTGGAGGAGTTCAAGCGTCAGGGACATCACGTGGCCATGACCGGCGACGGTGTCAACGATATTCCCGCCCTGAAGGCAGCGGACTGCTCCATTGCCATGGCCTCCGGCAGCGAGGCCGCGCGCCACTGCGCCCAGCTCACCCTGGTCGAGTCGGATTTCAGCGTGCTTCCCCAGGTGGTCAATGAGGGCCGGCGCGTGGTCAACAATATCGCGCGCTCCGCGTCCCTGTTCCTGATCAAGACCCTGTACTCCATGATGCTCGCTTTCCTGCTGCTGTTCCTGCCGGCTGCCTACCCGTTCCAGCCCATCCAGCTCACCCTCACCTCCAGCCTGACCATCGGCGCGCCGTCCTTCTTCCTTGCCCTGGAAAGCAATCATGACCGGATCACCGGGCATTTCCTGCGCAAGGTGCTTGGAAAAGCCATTCCCGGCGCACTGTGCGTCACCCTGGCCAGCGTGTTCGCCATGCTCATGGAGCACACCGGATGGACGCCGGAAGCCTGCAGTACCTTCGCTGCCCTCTCCGCCGGCGGCATCGGGCTTATCAACCTGCTTTTCACCTGCCTTCCCCTGAACCTGTACCGCGGCATGGTCATGCTGGCCATGTCTGTCGGTCTCTTCCTCAGTGAGCGATTCCTCGGTCATCTCTTCTTCCTGGTCCATCTGGATACCCGGCAGTACCTCATGCTCTTTGCCGCCTATGCCATTGCCGCGCTGCTCATGCTTCTCGCCCGGTTTCTCTCCGCAAGGCAGGAATCCGGACACCATTCGAAAAACCCGTAATAAAGCAGATGATTGAGAAGTAAGGTATAAAGCTGTATTGCAACCCTGCCGCATAAGACATTTCAGTGCCTGATCCTGCAGACGGACCTGATCCGGGAAGCATCGTCTTACCGCCCGAATGGTCAAATCTGTTGAAATGGCGATGTTTTCAGGAGATAAAGCGAAAATCTGTACAGAATTCCCGAAGCATCACATAACATATGGTATAATTCATAGCGCCGCGTGTATGACATATTCGCGGCGTTTCTTCATGATTTACGAACAGGAGTGATGCACCCTATGGCATCAATTGGCGAACAGATTCGGGCGGCGCGCAAAGCCCGGGGGCTGACTCAGGAAGCACTTGCCAGGGAACTCAATGTAACCCGTTCAGCCGTGGCCAACTGGGAACAGGACCGTCGTCTTCCTGACGGGGAAACCCTGCTGCGGCTTTCCTCCACACTGGCGTACAGTTTTGAGTCCGCCGAACCACTGCCCCTGTCTTCGCCCGTCCCCACGCCTGAGGAACCGGCTGCAGATACAGCATCTGTTTCCGATGCCCCCGTTTCCCCAGACGAAAGAACCGCTGCCGTGTCTCAACAGGTTCCGGAGCTTCCGCCCGAAGAAAACACCAGCCCGGCCGCTTCCGATGCACCCAAGACCCCTGTACACCCCGGAAAAAGCCGCGCGCTGCGCTATATTCTGCCCGGAGCCGCGCTCGCAGCCATTGTGCTCCTGGCCTGCCTGATATTCTTCCCCTTGTCTGCTCCTTCCTCCACCGAGCCGAACCCCTATACGGCCCTGGACGGGCAGTCCTATACCATGGAGCAGCTCAGGGAACCTGTCAGGAATGAGTCCGGCAAGGCCTATCTGCGCATCACCACTTTCCTCACAAGCACCCCCTCCGGTTCCAGGCCATACTGGAACTTCTCCTTTCAGTGCCGTGAAATCAATGGCATCGGACTGACAATCGATACCGTGGAGAGCGTATTCTTCTATAAACCACCAAAGGAGAACCGGACCTACGTGGACAACAGTGAGACCATGAGTTTCATGAATCTTTCCAACGTCATTCCCGCCTATGACACAACCTGGTCCTATGACGGCGGCATGCCTGCAGACGACGACCTGTGCGGCGTAGGCATCCTTCTGACCTGCACGGATGACAATGGAGCACATCTCCAGTTTCACGCATACATTCCCTTCAGCCTGTAATCATCCTTTTCCGCATGTTCTTTCCGGCGTTCCTCCCAGGGACGCCTTTTCTGCCTGTGCCGCATCTGTCCTGCCGCTTTGAGCCCTGTTTTCATGCATAACCCGGAAAATATCCTGAAGAAAGGATGTGCCGGCATGCAAAGCAGCGCATCCCGCCTGCAAGGAAAGCACAAAAGATACAAAAGCGATTCTTGACAGCCCGGGTCCGGATTTTTATCATTCACACATTCCGCGCATATTTTCCGGGAAGGTCCTGCGCGTCCTTCCCTTTTCAGGAAGGAGCTCTCACCCATGATCATTGTTCTCAGACAGGGCACAACCCAGAAGGAAATCGATGCCCTTACCGAAACCATCACCGGCATCGGCGGCATTGCGGTCAATCCCGTGGTGGGCACCGATCTCACCATTCTCGGCCTCATCGGCGACACCAGCCGCGTGGACCCCACCCAGATTGAATCCTTCCACTGCGTGGAACGCATCATGCATGTGGCGGAACCCTATAAAAAGGCCAACCGTTCCTTCCACCCGGATGACACGGTCATCAAGGCCGGCCCCGCCACCATCGGCGGCAGCCGCCTGTCCGTGGTTGCCGGTCCCTGCTCCGTGGAAAGCCGGGAGCAGATCACCTATGTGGCCAATGCCGTGAAAGCCTCCGGCGCCACGGTGCTGCGCGGCGGCGCCTTCAAGCCCCGCACTTCCCCCTACGCCTTCCAGGGCCTCAAGTATGAAGGCCTGGAGCTCCTCAAGGCCGCCCGGGAATCCTCCGGCCTGCCCATTGTCTCCGAGCTCATGTCGCCCTACGACATTGACCGCTTCGTGGAGGACGTGGACATTATCCAGGTCGGTGCCCGGAACATGCAGAACTTTGATCTCCTGCGCCAGCTCGGCAGGATCCACAAGCCGATCCTGCTCAAGCGCGGCCTGTCCGCCACCATTGAGGAGTGGCTCATGAGCGCTGAGTACATCATGTCCGGCGGCAATGAGCAGGTTATCCTCTGCGAGCGCGGCATCCGCACCTTTGAGACCTATACCCGCAACACCGTGGACCTGTCCGCGGTGCCTGCCGTAAAGCGCCTGTCCCATCTCCCCATCCTGGTGGATCCCAGTCACGGCACCGGCAAGCGCTGGATGGTCTCCCCCATGGTCCGGGCCGCCATTGCGGTAGGCGCCGACGGCGTCATGGTGGAGGTGCACAATGACCCCGTGCACGCCCTGTGCGACGGTCAGCAGTCCATCACCCCGGAAGACTTTGACGAAATCATGAAGGATATCCGCCGGATTGCCGCGGCGGTGGGACGGGAAGTGTAAGCATGCAGACCATTCATGTGTCCACCAGTCATTCCTACGATGTCCTCATCGGCGCAGGGATCATGGATGAGACCGGCGCCCATGTCCGGAAGCTGTTTCCGGATGCCCGCGTATTCGTTGTCACGGATTCGAATGTGGGTCCCCTGTACCTTGACCGGGTCCTCGCATCCCTCGGCGCGGCGGGCATCGGGCATGACAGCATCATACTGCCCGCCGGCGAGCCCACCAAGTCCATGCCGTATCTGCAGCAGCTCTATACAGCCTTTCACGCGGCGCACATCACCCGCAGCGACCTGATCCTCGCCCTGGGCGGCGGGGTCATCGGAGACCTCACCGGGTTTGCCGCCGCCACCTGGCTCCGGGGCCTGCCCTTTGTCCAGATCCCCACCACACTGCTCAGTCAGGTGGATTCCTCCGTAGGCGGCAAGGTGGCCATTGACCTTCCCCAGGGCAAGAACCTGGTGGGCGCCTTCCACCAGCCGTCCCTGGTGCTCTGCGATCCCCTGTCCCTTTCCACCCTCACGGATCATTTCTGGAAGGACGGCATGGGCGAGGTGGTCAAGTACGGCTGCATTGGGGATCCGGAACTGTTTGACCTGCTCTCACAGTGTGCCCCGCTTGGCCGGGAAGGGCTGATGCAGCACATGGAAACCATTCTGCTGCACTGCATCCAGTACAAGGCGGACGTGGTGGCACGGGACGAGTTTGACCGCGGCGAGCGCATGACGCTGAACTTCGGGCATACCCTGGCCCACGCCATTGAAACCTGCCAGAACTATGCCGGGCTCAGCCACGGCATGGCGGTCAGCGTCGGCATGGCCGGCGTCACCCGGGTTTCCGAAGCGCGCGGACTCACAGAAGACGGGACCTGCGAAAAGCTCATCAGCCTGCTCACCCGGCTGGGCCTGCCCTGCGAGGTTCCGGACCTCCCTGCCGAAAGCCTTCTTACGGCCATGCGCTCGGACAAGAAAAACGCCGGTACTTCCCTCCGGCTTATTGTCCTTGACCGCATCGGCCAGTGCCGCGTCATGTCGGACAGCCCGGAATTCTACCGCCCGTTTCTGGAAAAACATGCCTGAAGCATCCAAAGGAGCTGTGCCCTTCCTCAGGGATCCGTAAAGCAGCAGTAAAGCAGACAGACATCTGCATACCGGATGGGCCCATACTGAATTGCCGAAGGAACCTTCGCGGAAAAACCCGGGATGAAATCTTCCGCGGCTAATAAGACATAATTACCGCAGGCATGGTTGTTTCTTCAGACCCGCCTGCGGTTTTTACGTTCCATGGATTATGCACCCCGGACGCCTGGATGAAGTATGAACCCCAAAAGAGCAAAAGGCATATGCTCACCGGATGGTTTATCTGCTTTCCTGTCAATCGTAAAAAAGATCTTCTGCGACAATCTGTACCTGCACGTTTCCTTCATATTCATTTTTTGCAAGGCCGTATGGTGTAATAAATGTTGTATGAATTGCATAGGCTGTGCCGGTTTCGGTGATCAGATCGCTGATTTTTTCACGGATGTTTTCATCTGTTTTCTTTGTGATGATATACGGCGCAGAAGCATACTTCATTTCACACAAATTGATCACCTGATCTTTTCTGACGATCAGCAGGTCGATCTGAGAGCCAAACAATCCCTTTTCCGGATTTCCGGTACAGGACCAGGACACTGCTTCTGTAAGAACTCCCTCAATTCCAATCTTATGCTTAATTGCGCTGATGTGTTCCAGACACACCCGCTCAAATGCCAGCCCGCACCAGGCATTTCTGGCGGGCGTATTCAGCTGATTCGTCCAATAATGTGGGTCACTGGGTTTTTGAGCAAGGAACTTGAAATAGAATAACGTGAAATTATCGATCAGCTGAAAACGCTTATTTCTATTTTTCTTGCCAAACTCATCGTAATGGCGAATGAAACCACAGCTTTCCAGGTTGCTCAACAGTTCGGAAAATGTGCCTGAATCAGGAATTCCTGTTTCTTTTAAAAGTTCGTCCCGGTTCATCCCGACTTTCTTCTTTCCCAAAGCAGTCACAATCCGTATATATGGGTCCGGGGCATT
>CACYNZ010000231.1 GCA_902775835.1 uncultured Eubacteriales bacterium
CACCAGCACCTGGCCCACCGGAGACAGCTTCAGGGCGTTCTTCATGATTTCGCGGAGCTCTTCCTCATTGTCCGCAAACCCGCCGCCGGTGCCGCCCAGCGTAAAGGCAGGCCGCAGGACCACGGGGTACCCGATGCGCATGGCCGCGGCCACGCCCTCTTCCATGGAATGCGTGATCTCCGAGGGCAGCACGGGCTCGCCCAGGCGCAGGCACATTTCCTTGAACTTTTCCCGGTCCTCCGCCATCTCAATGGAGTCCGCGGAGGTGCCCAGCAGCTCGATCTGGCACTCCTCCAGCACACCCTTGCGCTCCAGCTGCATGGCCAGGTTCAGGCCGGTCTGTCCGCCGATGCCGGGCACAATGGCGTCCGGGCGCTCATGCCGGCAGATCCTGGAGAGGAACTCCAGCGTCAGGGGCTCCATGTACACCTTGTCCGCGATGACGGTGTCCGTCATGATGGTGGCCGGGTTGGAATTGACCAGCACCACCTCATATCCTTCCTCGCGCAGGGCAAGGCAGGCCTGGGTTCCGGCATAGTCAAACTCGGCAGCCTGTCCGATGACAATGGGCCCGGAACCGATCACCAGGATTTTCTTGATATCTGTGCGTTTCGGCATGGTCAGGCCTCCTTCATCATCTCGATAAACTGGTCAAACAGGTACGCGCTGTCCTGGGGACCCGGCGCGCTTTCCGGATGGTACTGCACGGAGAAGATGCGCTCCTCAGGGCAGGCAATGCCTTCCACGGTCCCGTCCAGCAGATTCCGGTGCGTCACCGCAAACCCGGTGCCGGCCAGGGAGGATTCATCCACGGCATAGGAGTGGTTCTGGCTGGTCATCTCAATCTTTCCGGTGAGCAGGTTTTTCACCGGATGATTGCCGCCGCGGTGGCCGAACTTCAGCTTGTAGGTCTTCGCGCCGGCGGCCAGGGCAATCATCTGGTGGCCCAGGCAGATGCCGAATATGGGCAATTTGCCGCGCACGGCCTGCACCAGGGAAATCACCGGGGTCACGTCCTCCGGGTTTCCGGGGCCGTTGGACAGGAACAGTCCGTCCGGATGCATGTCCAGAATGGTCTGGGGCTCCGTGTTCCAGGGCACCACGGTCACATTGCAGCCTCTGGCGTTCAGGGAGCGGATGATGTTCATCTTGATGCCGCAGTCCACCGCCACCACCGTGAAGCGGTGGTTCACCGTGCGCGCGTACCAGCGCTTCCTGCAGGAAACCCGGCTCACCGCGTCCGCGGGCACCGGAGTGGACCGGATAATTTCCAGTCCTTCCTCCAGCGGCGTGTCCGCATCCGTCACCAGGCAGCGCCTTGAGCCCTGGTCCCGGATGGACCGGGTGATCATGCGCGTGTCCACGCCGGCAATGCCCGGAATATGGTAGTCTTCCAGCACTTCACCCAGTGTCTTGGTGTAGCGGAAGTTGGAGGGCTGGTCATTGTACTCGCGGACAATGAGCGCACCAAGGGTCGGCGTGCGCGTCTCATAATCCTCGTCGGTAATCCCGTAGTTCCAGATCAGGGGATAGGTCATTACCAGGGCCTGGTCCGTATAGGACGGGTCCGACACGATCTCCTGGTATCCCACCATGGACGTGTTGAACACCAGTTCACACACCCGGTCCTCCATGGCACCGATGCCGGTGCCGATGTATTCTTCCCCGGTTTCAAGAATCAGTTTGCGCTGCTTGTCCATACCGTTTTCCCTCCTGCCACCGTCTCAAGGCATCTGCCGTACACCTCGTCACCCGCAAACGGGGTGGCCTTTCCCTGGGAAAGGAAGTCCGCAGGATCGATCCTGTACGCTTCCCCCAGGCTCCAGATACTGTAGTTCTTCTCAAAATCGGAATGATATCCGAACCGCTTTTCCGGTGCTTCCGTCAGCATGTAGATCAGACGGCCCATGGGCATGATCCCCTTCTTCACCAGGTGCGTGTACAGCACCGGGAATGCGGTTTCCAGGCCTACAATGCCCATGGCGCTTTTAAGGAGCCCTCTGGACTTTTCCTCCGCGCTGTGCGGCGCATGGTCTGTGGCGATCATGTCAATGGTTCCGTCCAGCGCGCCTTCCAGCAGCGCTTCCCGGTCCTGCTCTGTCCGAAGCGGCGGGTTCATCTTGAACCTTCCTTCGTCCTGCAGGTCATGTTCGCACAGGACCAGGTAATGCGGTCCCGTTTCGCAGCTCACGTTCACACCGCTCTTCTTCGCGTCCCGGATCAGCTGCACGGATTCCTTCGTGGAAATATGGCACACATGATAGGCGCATCCCGTTTCCGCGCTGAGCTTCAGGTCCCGCTCGATCTGCTTCCACTCGCTTTCGGAGCAGATGCCCGGCAGACCGTGCTCCCTGGCGTACCATCCGTCGTGGATCACGCCGCCCCGCACCAGGGGCATGTCCTCACAGTGCGCGCAGATCATCCTGTCCAGGGCTTTGGCCTTTTCCATGGCAGCGCGCATCATGCCCGCGTCCTGCACGCCCCGGCCGTCATCCGAGAAGGCGCAGACCAGAGGCGCCATGGCCTCCATGTCGGCAAGCTCCTCACCCTTCTCTCCCCTGGTGATGGCGCCGTAGGGAATCACCTCGATCACGGCTCCGTCCCGGATAAGCCGGCGCTGGACTTCCAGGTGCTCCACCGAGTCCGGCACCGGATTCAGGTTCGGCATGGTCATGACCCGAACATACCCGCCATGGGCCGCCGCCCGGCTTCCACTTGCCATGGTTTCCTTATATGAAAAACCCGGCTCACGGAAATGCACATGCACATCCGTGAAGCCGGGAAAAATGTTCAGTTCCGGAAGATTGGCAAATACGGAGGGAATATCAAAATAGCGGTCATGCATCTGGCCGTTTTCATATACCTGCACCTGTTTCAGCAAAGAAGCCGCCCCTTTCTCAACAAAAAGGTCCTGCCGGGATGGCAGGACCTTCGCATACGAAAATCAAACGCTTCTGCGTCAGGGTCTTGCCGGCCTCCCGGGCCGTCTTAAAGACGCGCCCATTATATACGGACCGCCGGCATTGGTCAAGTGCTTTTTCCGAAGCCCTCCGACCTTTTCCTGGAACTTATCCGCGCATCGGGCTGTGCCAATCTCTCCCCCTGCTGTTCCTCCATGCCTTTCCAGGCAGGAATTCATGCCGGCCGGAGGGAATGTTACACCCATCTGTCTGAACCGGTTCGTTCCGCCTGGAAAACCGGATTCAGGGCCTATGCACTGACTGTAACCCTATGTTTTTCTTCTCATTTTCCACAGACGCAGCCGCCTTCAATCCCTGTCATGGAGATGATTGAACATGATCCTCTGGAATGATCTGACCGCCGTCCCCATTGTGACCGCAGTGAATGCCGCGGAAGCGGAACGTTTCGCCGCCGAAGAGCTCCGCAGCTATTTGAGCCGGATATCCGGCCGGACCTTCAAGATCAGGACTGCTCCCGGTCCGGATATTCCCGCTATTTTGGTCGGCAGGGACGCGTGCATATCCGCGGGCCTTGTGCCGGATCCGGACCTTACAGATGACGGGTTTGTCATCGACTGCGATGACCGCCGGCTCTGCATCACGGGCATCCATCCCCGGGGCACGCTCTACGGCGTGTACGCCTTTCTGGAGGACTGCCTGGGCTGCCGCTTCTTTTCCCCGGAAGTGGAAACCATTCCCTGTCTTGAAGCTTTTGCGCTGTCTCCCGTGCATATCCGGAAAGTGCCCGTCCTGGAATACCGCTCCTCTTCCGTGTTCCAGCTCCGGGATCCCCTGTATGCCATAAAGCGCGGGATCAACGGCCAGGATCCCCAGGCAGATCCCAGAACCGGCGGACGCGTACAGTACGGGCAGCCCTATTTTGTGCACACCTTCTGCCGGCATCTTCTGCGTCCGGAAGAGTATTTTGACACGCATCCGGAGTACTTTGCGGAAATCGGCGGGAAGCGCATCCGGGAAAAGACCCAGCTGTGCCTCACCAATCCGGACGTGCTGCGCCTTGTGACGGAGCAGGTGCTTGAGGATATACGAAGTCAGCCCGATGCCAGGATTTTCTCCCTTTCCCAGGACGACAACTACAACGGCTGCACATGTCCCGCATGCCGTGCGCTTGACGCATATGAGGGCTCGCAGTCAGGCTCGCTTCTGCACTTTGTCAACGCGGTGGCCGAGGAAGTGGAAAAGGAGTTTCCGGACGTCATCATCGACACCCTCGCCTATCAGTATACGCGGCGCCCGCCCAGGCACGTGCATGCCCGCAGGAATATATGCGTGCGCCTGTGCACCATTGAATGCTGCTTCCTGCATCCGCTCACGGAATGTACCGTGGATGACCCGGATGCCCCGAGAAAGGACTATGCCCAGTCCTTCCGGGATGACCTGATCGACTGGGGAAAGAAGTGCGACCGCCTGTATATCTGGGACTATGTCACCAATTTCTCGCACTACTGGATGCCGCACCCCAATTTCCATGTGCTGGCCGAGAACATCCGCTTCTTTGCGCAGAACCATGTGCGCGGCCTGTTTGAACAGGGGTGCGGCGCGCCGGGCGGCGGTGAAATGAACGACCTGCGCGCCTATCTGCTCGGAAAGGCCATGTGGGATCCGGACATGGATGTCCGCTCCGCCCGCTCCGAGTTTCTCGCGGCCGTCTACGGGCATGCCGCCCCGTATATGGACGAATACCTGGAAACCGTATACCGGGCTGCTGCGGCAAACGGCCATCTGTACTGCTTCAACCACCCGGACAAGCCCTGGCATACCATGGAACTGGTGGAAGCCTGCGAGGAATGTTTCCGCAGGGCCGCGGAAAACGCGGACAATGAAGTGATCCTGCGCCGCATCCGTTTTCAGGAAATGGCTGTGCGGTATCTGCGCATTCTGCTGACGCCCAAGGGCTCAGAGGAGCGCAATGCGCTCATTGACCGGTTCCGGCCGGACATGAAAGAGATGGGCATCACCATGCTCTGGGAGCGGGCCGACGCCGATACCTGTCTGGATATCCTGAAGGGGGAAAAGGAGCCGGGATACTGGTGGGCGAACTGAACCTGTACAAATATGCCGGGCACATTCCCGCATCTGCAGCTCCTAATCCAACCATGAAAGCGTGACGTACATGAATGACCAGACCGTAACCCGGAAAAGTACCCGGACGGACATATGGCCCGCCGGATACGGATATGCGCGTTCCGCCGCAGTGTGCATCTGGGCGGGCATCTTTCTCATGGTCATGTCCGTGCTGACCGTCCTGGACCTGCCTGTCGCCAGGGCCATCTATCACTACAGCGACGTCTACGGCCGCATCTTTGAGATCGCGGGCGTCGTGCCCACCTGCATGATGGGCGCTTTCTTCGCCGTCAGCAATCTGGCCACGCGGCACATTGCGCGCAGAAAAGTCCTGTCCGCCGAAAAGGGCGAACTTGTACTGAACCTTCTGGAAGTGTGCGAGGAAGTGGACGCGCTGCTGGCAGACGCGGGGCTTTCGGGGAAGGAAAAGCGCTCCCTCATACGCATCCGGAAGCTGGACAGCCGCTTTCTGCGGGAAGTCCGGCTCAGGAACTATGAGGACATCTATGCCTCCGCCGTGAAGTGAGATTCCGGAAACCGCCCGCGCCATCTCGCGCAAGACGCGGAATCCTGCCGGGAATTGACTTTCCCCGGGGGTTTTGGTACATTGCCTTTCACATCCGGCCGCGGCCGGACAACATGATATGCAAAGCATCAGGAGGTCAGCATGCAAAGATCGGAAGCCATGGAAAAGGCGCGGGAACTGCTTGCCCGCATGACCGTGGAAGAAAAAGTCGCGCAGATGGTCCAGGTGCCCTACAGCAAGGTGGGCCGGGAAGAGGCGCTGCGCTGGGCCCGGCTGGGAGCCGGTTCCTTCCTGCATGTGCTCGGGGACGACGCCCGGGAAGTCCAGGAAACAGCCCTGCATACCCGGCTTGGGATCCCGGTGATTTTCGGCATAGATGCCATTCACGGCCACGGCCTGAACGAGCATGCCACCATTTTTCCCTCACAGCTGGCCATGGCCTGCAGCTGGGACCGGGATATGACCCGCCG
>CACYNZ010000232.1 GCA_902775835.1 uncultured Eubacteriales bacterium
CGGTTATGTTCCTGGGCGTCTGGCTGTCCATGGGCAGTCATTTCACCCTCGGTATGATCATGACCTTTCAGGGGCTTCTTTCTTCCTTCATGGGACCTGCCATGACCATGGTGAGCGCAGGCCAGATCATTCAGGAAATGCGGACAGACATGGAACGCGTTGAGGATGTCATGGAGTACCCGGATGATCCCGCCCTCGGTTATGGAAAGGAAGGGGAACAGGACAGCTTTGCCAAGCTCCGGGGCGAAGTGGAGGTAAAGCATGTCTCCTTCGGGTATTCCCGGCTGAGCAGACCGGTGATCACGGACTTTTCCATGCACATGAAGCCCGGAAGCCGCATTGCCATTGTGGGAGCCAGCGGATGCGGGAAATCCACCATCAGCAAACTGATTACCGGACTGTATCAGCCCTGGGAAGGGGAAATCCT
This sequence comes from uncultured Eubacteriales bacterium, assembly GCA_902775835.1. Next base: position 428 of record CACYNZ010000232.1, read on the forward strand.
GTTTGACGGAAGGCCGATCCAGAGCATTTCACGCAATGTGTTCACCGGTTCTGTTGCCATGGTGGATCAGGATATCGTACTGTTTGAGGATACCATTGCCAATAATATCCGCATGTGGGATGAATCCATTGAAGACTTTGAAGTGATTCTGGCAGCAAGGGATGCCCAGATTCATGATGATATTCTCCAGCGTCCGGGTGGATATCAGTGCCGGCTCATCGAAAACGGCAGAGACCTGTCCGGCGGTCAGCGGCAGCGCCTGGAAATTGCGCGCGTGCTGGCACAGGATCCCTCCATCATCATTCTTGATGAGGCGACCAGTGCGCTGGATGCCAAAACGGAATACGAGCTGGTCAAGGCTGTCAAGGAACGCGGCATTTCCTGCATCGTTATTGCCCATCGCCTGTCCACGATCCGCGACTGTGACCAGATCATTGTGCTGGACAAGGGCGTGATTGCCGAAACCGGGACCCATGAAGAGCTGATGGCCAGGGGCGGCATCTATGCAGAACTGATCACCAATGAATGAGAAAGGAGGCTTCTCGATGAATTGGTTCGATGAACAGATCCGGCAGAGACAGGAAAGCGACCAGAACATTCTGGAAGACTCCTTTTTCCGGATGGCAAGCGTTGTCATGGACAAGTGGTCGGTTGACCGCCTGGAAGATGAGCGCATCATTGCCAAGGAAGTCATTGATGATATCCTGAAATACTATCACAAGAAACCGGTTGAAATACCGGAAAACATCACGGATGTCAGTGCGCAGCTGGAGTATGCGCTGCGGCCTGCCGGGCTGATGACCCGTGAGGTGGAGCTTGAGGAAGGCTGGCAGAACAATGCCTGGGGCGCCATGCTCGGATATATCCGGGAGACCGGGACAACCGTGGCTCTGCTGCCCGGAAAGCTGTTCGGATACTATTACAAGGATCCAAACACCGGACGCATGATCCGGATCAACAGGAAAAACGCAAAGATGTTTGACAGAGAGGCGCTGTGCTTCTATCTTCCGCTGCCCATGAAGCCTCTGGGTGTCCGGGATCTGCTGCTGTACATGAAAAGCAGCATTTCCGACGGCGATCTGGTCCTGATCATTCTGGCATCCCTGGCTGTGCAGCTGGTGAGCATGATTGAGCCCCGTGTTTACAATCTTCTGACCGGTACGGTCCTGAAATCGAGGAATATGAATCTGATGGCCGGCATGGCGGCATTTCTTGTCGGCAGCACCATCGCCGGTCAGATGCTTTCCATGGTGAAGTCCCTGCTGCTGGAAAGAATCAATACCAAGACATCCCAGGCAGTACAGGCTTCCGTGATGATGCGCATCCTGTCACTGCCGGTCAGCTTTTTCCGGCAGTTTTCCTCCGGTGAACTGTCCAACCGTGCCGGCAGTGTCAACAGTCTGTGCAGCATCATTCTGGACAAGATTCTGTCGGCGGGCCTTGGAAGTCTTATGTCCCTCCTGTATGTCACGCAGATCTTCAGGTTTGCGCCTGCACTGGTCGTGCCTTCCCTGTGCATCATGCTGCTGACGGTGGGGCTCGGTGCCATGGCGTCCATTGTGCAGATCAGGATCACCCGGCAGAAGATGAAACTGAACGCGGAAGAAGCGGGCATGAGCTATTCCATACTCAACGGCGTGCAGAAAATCCGGCTGTCGGGATCGGAAAAACGCGTGTTTGCCCGCTGGGGCAGGCTCTATGCCCGGGAAGCTAGGCTGGAATACAATCCGCCGCTTTTCCTGAAACTGAATACCGTGATGACCACGGGCGTGGGCCTTGCAGGCACCATTCTTCTGTATGGTCTTGCCGTCAGGACCGGGGTTGCTGTGAATGAATACATCTCCTTCAATGCGGCCTATGGCGGACTGATGGGAGCGTTTACAGCCCTTGCAGGCATTGCCACGACCATCGCTTCCATTAAGCCTGTGCTGGAGATGGCGGAGCCGATCCTGAAGGCGGAGCCGGAAGTGACCGAAGAAAAGGCGACTGTGGACCATGTGAGCGGCAATATTGAAGTGAACCACGTGAGCTTCCGGTATGACGAGCATATGCCCTATGTACTGGAAGACCTGTCACTGAAGATCAAAAGCGGGGAATATGTTGCCATTGTGGGCAGGACAGGATGCGGAAAATCCACGCTGATCCGACTGCTGCTCGGTTTTGAGAAACCGGAAAGAGGCGCTGTCTTCTATGACAGGCATGATCTGAGCAGTATCGATCCCCGCTCAATGCGCAAGAAGATCGGTGTGGTCATTCAGAACGGTCAGCTGTTCCAGGGAGACATTTTTTCCAATATCACAATCTCCGCGCCTGATCTTACGCTGAAGGAAGCGTGGGAGGCGGCTGAGATTGCCGGGGTTGCCGACGACATCCGTGAGATGCCCATGGGCATGCAGACCATTATCTCCGAGGGCCAGGGCGGCATTTCCGGCGGACAGAAGCAGCGTCTGCTGATTGCCCGGGCTGTGGCTCCGAAGCCCAAGATCCTGATTTTTGATGAGGCAACCAGTGCCCTGGACAACAAGACCCAGAAGCAGGTTTCGGATGCACTGGATCACCTGAACTGCACCCGGATTGTGGTGGCCCACAGGCTGAGCACCATACGGAACTGCGACCGCATTCTGGTGATGGACAACGGCAGCATTGTGGAAGAAGGCGGCTATGATGAGCTGATCCAGAAGAAAGGTGCCTTCGCTGAGCTGGTGGCACGCCAGCGGCTGGATCTGGGCAATGAAAACTGATTCCGGATGCCCGGGTGACGGACTGCAGACCAGGGAAAAGGAAACATCCGTTTCCGGATGATACAGTGCCGGAGCGGGCAGGATATGTCCGGCACGCTTCGGCACTTTTATGTGCGGAAAATGTACTAGTAAGGAAGCTGCTGCTTTACCGATACCGGATGGAGAGGGGGAAAGGCCATGCAGCGTGTGAACGAATATGTCAGGACGCACGGGCTTCAGTATACGCTGTGGCACGGATGCGAAAAACTGTCCGAGCGCTATCTGCGCACCTATGACCGGCTGTGGCGCAGCATTGCACCCGTTCCCGAGGAACTGGAAAGACAGAGAACATGTCCGCCCTGGAACGGGAAAGTCAGCATTCTTGTGCCCGTATACCGGACGGATCCGGAACTGCTCGATGCGCTGTTCCGGTCCATTTCAGACCAGACCTATGAACAGTTTGAAGTGATCGCCTATGCCACCGGCGAGCGGGCGGAGACGGACCAGGTGCTGCAGGCGTGGGGGAGCAGGGACGCGCGTTTCCGGGTCTACCACGGGGAAGAGAACCTGGGCATTTCCGGGAACACGAACCGGGCGGCGGCCTATGCGGAAGGCGAGTATATTGCGCTTTGTGATCACGATGACCTGCTGTCCCCGGAGGCACTCTGGCAGGTGGCCCGGAGGATTGCGGAAACCGGCGCAGACGTGGTGTACACGGACGAAGACAAGATCACAGAGGACGGGCGCGTGCACACGGATCCGCACTGCAAGCCGGACCTGTGCGAGACCAACCTGCTTTCCTCCAATTATGTGTGTCACTTCCTTGCTGTAAAAAGGGAAGTCTGGGAACAGGCGGGCGGGGAACGAAGCGAATATGACGGGTCTCAGGACCATGATCTGATGCTCAGGCTCATGGAAATCACGGACCGCGTGGAACACGTGCCCATGATTCTGTATCACTGGCGGACCGTGGGCTCTTCCATGAGCCACAGGAATCTGGAGCGGTGCACGCAGCTCTCCCGGGCGGCTGTTCAGGCGCATCTCGACCGGACATGCGGCGGTGAGGCCTGGGTGGACCGGGATGTGGTACGGTTCCGGTTCCCGGTAAAGGATACGGTATCGGTGGATGTGGTGATCCTGGAAAGCCGGCCCGGGGCCGGGGAAGCCTGCCGGCAGCGGATGGAGCAGGACAAATGGAAACAGAAAACACTGCGGGTCGTCAGCACCGGCGGGGACCGGTTTGCGGCGATGAACCGGGCATGTCAGGAAAGCTGCGCGGACGCGGTATTGTTTCTGGATGCTTCGGTTCAGGTGGGTTCCCGGAACCTGATTTCGGATATGCTGCCGCTTGCCATGCATGAGGGCACCGGGTTTGTCACGCCGTGCCTGACCGATGAGCGGGGGCGCGTCACGCATGCGGGGTTTGCCGTGGGCGGGGAAGCTGCGGCCATCTGCCGTCAGGAAGGCGTTCCCAGAAAATCCGGGGGCTGGCATCTTCTGCTGCGTCAGGTGCATGAAGTGAGCGCCGTGAGCGCTGCCTGCATGATGATCTGCCGGGAACGCTTCCGGCCTTTCCGGAAGATATGCTCCGGCGGCCTGGAGAGCGTGGACCTGTGCCTGCGTCTTCAGCAGGCGGGCCTGCATCATCTGTATCTGCCGGGAGAGGCGGCCGTGTGTACGCAGAAGGACCTGCTGCTGAGCGGCAGCAGGCGGACTGAAGAGGATCTCAGGGCCATGCGGCAGGCCTGGCCGGACCTGCAGGACCGGTGCTGGAATCCGTGCTATGATCCCGGCCATGCCGACGGAAGGCTGGCGGGGGCCGAAGTGATCCGGAAAGTATGGAGGGAGAATACCTATGCGAAGCAGTGAAGAGGTGCTGCAGGCCGTGAAGGGTCTGCCGGGGGAGATCGGACTGGTGATTGAAAAAGCGGACGGGAGCGGCATCTGTTTTCAGCCGGACGTTCCGGTGAACGCGGCCAGCGTCATCAAGCTGTTTGTCATGGCGGAAGCTTTCCGGCAGAGGGAGCAGGGAGAGCTGGATTTTGCGCGCGAGGTGAGCATATCCCGGGAACAGTGCTGCCCGTCCTGCGGAGCGGTTACCTATCTTCATGACGGCGTGCGTCTTCAGGTCAGGGACCTGGTGACACTGATGATCATTCTGTCGGACAATACGGCAACCAATGTGTTGCTGGACATGCTGGGCCTGGAGCGCGTGCAGGAGGAGATCGAACGTCTCGGACTTGCCGGTACCAGGATCCGGCGCAAGCTGTTCCAGGAGGAACTGTCCCGGCAGGGCATCCAGAACCAGATCTGCGCGGGGGATGTGGCGTGCTTCCTGAACCGGCTGATGCAGGGCCGGGTGGTGAACGCGGAGGCAGACCGGGAAATGCTGCGGATTCTGGCAAATCAGCGGCTGAACGGCAAGATCCCCTTTTACCTGCACGAACATGGCATCCGCTGCGCGCACAAGACCGGTGAGGATGACGGCATCACGCATGACTGCGGCATTATCTGGAATCCGGAACCGGTGGTGTTCTGCTTTGTGAGCGAGCACACGAATGTCCCGAAAGCGGAGCGCGTGCTGCAGGACGCGGCGGCATGGGCCGCCGGGGTGAAGATCGATTGAGCGCGGTCTGAAGAGCGGGACGTTTCCATGAAGGAATGAAGAGACGGATCATGCGATGGTATGGAAAATCCGCGGCGGTACTTGACTGAAGCCGGATGCATCTGCTAGTATGTTGCCTGAAAGAGAGCATTGAGAAAGGAGGCTGTCGAAATGAAGAAAATGAGATACGGGATGATTCTGACCAGGGT
>CACYNZ010000233.1 GCA_902775835.1 uncultured Eubacteriales bacterium
TGGAGCACATCTCCATGCCTCCTTTGGCCGCTCTGCATTGTTCGCAGTGCAAGGACGGGATATAATGGACGCAAAGGAGTGATGACGAATGCATGCGCGAAGCCGCGGAAGACGCTTTCCCCTGAGCCTGATCGTGACGGCCTCTGCCCTGATGATCTTTGTCATCGGCACCCTGCTCCTGAACGTCTATATCGATTCCAGGCGGCGCAGCACCTATGACCGGACCTATGAGTCCCTGGCCATGGACGCGGTCAGCCGCACCGTATCCCAGCTCAGTTTCCGGATCAGCCTGTATGAAACACAGATGACGGGCATTGCCTTTACCGAGGAGCTTTACAATCAGCTCCTGCGGACCTATCCGGACTTTATCTCCCAGTGGGCGACCCTGCGGAGCATGGAGCAGGCGTACCAGTATGTGCACAGCCTTCTGCCGGGCATCACCCAGTTCCGCATCTATCATGACAATCCCTCGCTTCTGGAAAACGGCGGCCTGCTCTGGAAGCCCGGAAACCGGCTGCTGGACGGAAACCGGGAAAAGGACTGGTACGTGCAGCATCTTACCTCAGGGCATCCGGAATGGTCCGTTTATGCGCATCCGTATTCCGGCGAGAGCTACAGCGTGCTCACCACGGGCATTCCCCGTGGCGCCGCCGGCTGCGTGGGCGTCATCTATCTGCGCCTGGCGAATCTGAGTGCCTTCGGCAGCGCCCTGAAGAGCGACCGCGCACAGCACGCGCTGGCCGATCCCAACGGCATCATCTTTCTGGCCACGGATCCCGCGCTGCAGGGCAAAAGCCTGGAGAACACGGCGTTTCCGAGTCTCACGAGCGCACGCATTTCCGCCTATGGAAATGACACCGTTTCCACGGAGACCGCGGACGGATTCCATATCCTGAACCGGCTCGGCAACGGCTGGCAGCTCTACAGCTTTGTGCCCATGGCCGGGATTTCCGCAAACCTGAACCGGCTGAACATACTGTACCGCATCGGCGTCATGATTGTGGTGGCGCTGGGCGCCGCGGCCGTACTCACCGTGCTGCATTACTTCCGCTTCCGCCTGAAAAAGCTGAGCCGGCGCCTGCAGAGCGATGTGCCGGAACTCGTGCATCCGGGCATGGAGCAGACCGCGCTCTCGGATCAGGTGGATCAGGTGGAGGCGCATTACGGGCGTCTGGTCCGTCAGATGAAGGACCTGAGGCTGCGGGAGATGGAAGAGGCCATGCGCGCCATGGAGAGTTATGTGAATCCGCACTTCCTCTACAACACCCTCGGCCTGATCCGCTGGCGCGCCCTGGATGACGGGGACGAGGAACTCTGCCAGCTCGTGGATGACATGACCACCTATTACCGGCTCTCGCTGAGCGGCGGAAAAAGCGTGGTGACGGTGGCGGATGAAATGGCGCACCTGGAAGCCTATATCTCCATACAGCAGCGGAGATGGGGGGACATGGTGCAGACAGAAACGCAGACAGACCCGGAAGCCCTGGAATCCTATGTGCCCAAGAACATTCTCCAGACCATTGTGGAGAACTGCTATGTGCACGGCATGGTGCCCGGGCGCAGCGGACTGCATGTGTCGGTCCGGGTCAAGCGCGACCATGACCAGGTCATGTTCACGGTGGAGGACGACGGCATGGGTATTGAGCCGGAGCGGCTTGCCTTCCTCAACCGGGAAGACGACACCGAGATCACCGGCATCGGCATCCGCAGCGTGCGCCAGCGTCTGCTGATGTACTACGGCTCCGATATGACCATGCATATTTCCTCGGAAATGGGCCGCGGCACACGTGTGCTCATCCGCATTCCCTTCTCCCTCACTGAACCTTCCATTCCCGGAGGTGAATAACTCATGTACAGTGCCTTGGTCTGCGACGATGAGAAGGCCCAGCGCGAGGGGCTCGCGCATCATGTGCACTGGGCGGATTACGGCTTCGAGGCGCCGGTTCTGTGCGCCAATGCCTGGGAAGCACTGCGTGCCATGGAAACGCGCACCTTTGACCTGCTCATGACCGATGTGCGCATGCCGGGCAAGGACGGCCTGGAGCTGGCGGCCGAGTGCCATACACGCCAGAGTGATCTCTACATTGTCATGATCTCCAGCTATGCCGAGTTTGACTATGCCCGCAGCGCCATGAAGAACGGAGCGCGGGAGTATCTGCTCAAGCCCATCCGACCGTCTGACGTGCACGGGATTCTCTCCGCTTTCCTGCAGTGGAAAAGCACCGGGGATGAGTCGGGCATTTCCACGGATGCCAACGCGCAGCGTGCCATGCAGCTTCTGGAAGAGCACGTGGAGGAGGGCATCACCATTGCGCGTCTGGCGGAGGAAGTGCACATGAACGCCTCCTATCTCTGCACGCTTTTCAAGAAAACCTACGGCATCACCATTTCCGAACAGCTCAATCTTCTGCAGCAGAAGCGCGCCTGCCAGCTGCTGGCCACCACGGACCTGTCCATCGGCGAGATCGGCGCGCGCACCGGCGGGCGGTCCGCCTCGAACTTCGGCCAGTGGTTCCGCAAAAGCGTGGGCATGACCCCCGGGGATTACCGGCATCTGCTGCGCTCCAGTCAGGCCCAGGACATTGGCCGAGAACACAGGGGCTCGGACGCCCGGAAAGGATGAATCACCTATGCGCATTGGAGTGGACTATTATCCCGAGCACTGGGATCCCGCGCTCTGGGAAAAGGACGCGGACCTCATGCAGAAGACCGGCGTGGAGCTGGTACGCCTGGCGGAGTTTGCCTGGAGCCGGCTGGAACCGGAGGACGGCGTGTTTGATTTTTCCTGGCTGGACCAGGCCGTTTCCATCCTGGAACAGCGGGGCATGTCCGTTGTCCTTTGTACGCCCACCAGCTGTCCGCCGCTCTGGTTTTATGAGAAATACCCGGATTCCGTCATGGTGGAAAAGGACGGAAGCCGCACACGCACAGGCATCCGCGGACACCGCTGCATCAGCCATCCCATGGTCCGCGCCTATTCGGAGCGCATCATCACGCGCATGGCAGAGCATTTCAGGGGGCGCAGGATTGCGGCCTGGCAGATCGACAACGAACTGGAGGCGTATCACTGCTTCTGTCCGCTGTGCAAGGACAGGTTCCGCGCGTGGCTGAAAAACCGCTATCCGTCCCTCCCCGCCCTCAATCACGCCTGGGGAAACTCCGTATGGAGCGGCGAGTATTCCTCCTGGGAACAGGTGCAGCCGGAAAACGGGCATTACCCGGAAGCCTGGATGAACCCGTCCCTGATGCTGGAGTTCAGCCGGTTTGCCTCCGACAATGTCATTGAGTTCGTTTCCTGGCAGGCAGACCTGATCCGCCGGGCGTGCCCCGGGGTGCCGGTGACCACCAATGTCTGGTTCAGCCAGTATATGCCGGATTTCTACAGAGAGTTTTCGAATCTGGACTTCATTTCCTACGACAATTATCCGCCCACGCGTCTGCCGGATGACCCGGAAGCCTGCTTCTCCCACGCTTTCCATCTCGACCTGATGCGCGGCGTCAAAAAGGCGCCCTTCTGGATCATGGAACAGCTCAGCGGGGGCATGGGCTGCTGGGCACCCATGAGCCGCATGCCGCAGCCGGGGATGATCCGCGGGTATGCGCTGCAGGCGTTCGCGCACGGCGCGGACACGGTCTCCTTCTTCCGCTGGCGCACGGCCACGACCGGGGCTGAAATGCACTGGCACGGACTGCTGGACCACAGCAACATGCCTGGACGCCGTTTTGACGAATTCGCCGGACTGTGCCGTGAGGCAGAAGGGCTCAGGAAGCTTCAGGGCACCAGGATATGTTCGGACGTGGCTGTGCTGTGCTGCTTTGAGGATGAATATGCCTTCAGGATTCAGCCTCAGACCGAGGGCTACTATTATCTTGAGCAGCTGCAGCGCCTGCACCGCGCCTTCTCATCGCTTGGGTTGAACGTGGACATCATTTCCCGGGACTCGGACCTTGGCGGCTACCGGATCGTGTGCGCACCGGAAATGTACATCGCCTCCGAAGCAGTGGCAGCACGTCTTGAAGACTTTGCCCGGCAGGGCGGCACCGTGATCCTGACCACCCGGAGCGGTGTCAAGAACATGTACAACAACGCGGTCATGGATCTTCTGCCCGGTGTGTTCCGGCACCTGGCCGGCGTGCACGTCACGGAATATGATCCCCTGGGCAGGGACAGGGTGCCGGTGGAGTTTGAAGACGGCACCCGGACCGAAGCCGGACAGTGGTGTGATCTTCTGGAAACCGACGGCGCACACGTGCTCGCCCGCTATGCGGGAGAGTATTTCGCCGGCACGCCCGCGGTGACGGAAAACCGCTTCCAGGACGGCCGCGTACTCTATATTGCTTCCGTGGGCGCCCAGGCGCTGTATGATCATGTGGCGCGCCATGCGGCAGAACAGGCCGGGCTTTCCTGGATTCCGGACCTGCCCGCCCGGGTGGAAGTCACCACCCGGGAAGGTGATGGTTTCACCGCCCGGTTCATTTTCAATCATGATGCAGAGCCGCACCGCGTACACATTGGCGGCGAAGAACTGCTTCTTCAGCCCTTTGACATGCACATCCAGATGCTCTGACAACAGCCCTGTATTCCCGGACAGACTCCGGGGACTGTGAACCTGACCCGGGGGCGGCATCATTCCGATCCCGGCCTTTTTTTGCCTGAATCCCGGTTTGCGATTGACAGGCATCCAACCTTTCCTTATACTGTATCTTGTATAAGTGAAGGGAGAGAACATCTATGCATAGCGGACTGAGAAAAAACGAACACCGTATTTTCCGCATGCAGGCATGGGCAGCTCTGCTGTGCGCTCTGCTGCTGTGCCTGACCGCACCGCTGGGAGCGCTTGCCGCCACCATATCCGAGCTCAATCCCCCGATAATGGATACGTATACCGATTCCGGATTCACAGCCGGACAGTTCCAGGACTCCGCCCCTCAGAGCACTGAAAATACGGAACCGGCCAATCCGCTGAACGCCCCGGGCAATAACTGGAACAACGCCTATATGTCGGATGTGCCCGGCGTTGCAAACGCCCCGGCCGGAAGCTACAACTACTGGAACAGCAACGGTTCCGGCTACAATTACTGGAACAATCCCTGGTTCAGCCAGGGCTACAGCAACGGCTACGGCAGCGGCTACTATACCGGAGATCTCTACGGCTATGGCCAGGGCTATAATTATGGCTACGGCACCGGCTACAATGACGGGAACGCCTACGGGTATGGCCAGGGCTACAATTACGGCTACGGCACCGGCTATGACAGCGGGTACGGCAGCGGCTTCAGCACCGGGAACGTCAACGGGTACGGCCAGGGCTACAATAACGGCTTCGGAAGCGGTTACGGAAGCGGCTATGACCAGGGCTACAGCACCGGAAACACCACCGGGTACGGCAATGGCTTCAGCAGCGGTTACGGCACCGGCTACAATGACGGAAACACCAACGGATACGGCCAGGGTTACAATAACGGCTATAACCAGGGCTACGGCACCGGCTTTGACGCCGGGTACGGTTCCGGGTACAACGGCGGTTACGGCACGGGCTATCAGTCCGGCTATACCAGCGGCTACAATCTGAGCATCGGTCCGGATTACATCGGCGCTGCCATTGTGGATGTCAACCGCAACGCCATCACCAAGCTGAGGGGCTGCAAGCTGCGCTCCACGATCAGCCTGAGCGGCAGTGCCAATATCCTGCGCAGCGTGCACGGGCATGTACATGTCTTTGTCCTGCAGTACACCTTTGACATGTACGGCCGCAAGTGGTACCGCATCCGTCTCGACGACGGGCTTGAAGGCTGGGCCGCGGCTTCCCTGATCAGCCTGAAATAAAAAAATCCCGCGATCCGCCAGATGCGGACACGGAATTTACAGACAAACACAGCACCCTGTCCCGCAGGGTGCTTTTTCATGCATGGAAATCTGCACGCCGGACCATCATGTGTCCGGACGCTCCTT
>CACYNZ010000234.1 GCA_902775835.1 uncultured Eubacteriales bacterium
GATGTCGGAAAGGGGGAGCATTCCATGGCTGCGTTTGACAAGGTACTGTCTGGCATTCCCGGGCTGGATCAGGCGCTGGATTATATCCGAATGGGCGATAACGTGGTTTGGCGCGTGTCCAATCTGGAAGAATTCCGCCGTTTTTCAGACCCGTTTGTGGAACAGGCAAAAAAGGACGGCAGAAAGATCATCTATTTCCGATTTGCCAGTCATCCGGAGCTTGTAGCGGAATGTCCGGAGGTCAAGCGCGTGTGCATTCCGCTTTCCCACCGGTTTGAAACCTTTACCGTAGATATTCACCAGGTGATCGAGCAGGAGGGCAAGGACGCCTTCTATGTGTTTGACTGTCTGTCGGAGTTGCAGACTGCCTGGGCTACGGACCTGATGATGGGGAATTTCTTCCGCGTCACCTGCCCCTTTCTGTTCATCCTCGACACAGTAGCTTTTTTCCCGATCATCCGCGGACGCCACTCCTTCCATGCGATCAACAAGATCAGCAATACGACCCAGCTTTTCCTGGACGTGTATTCGGATCAGGGCAGCGACGCCATTTATATCCGTCCTCAGAAGGTATGGAACCGGAGCTCCGACACCATGTTCCTGCCGCACATCTTCCATCCTGTCACCGGGCAGGTCCAGCCAATCCAGGATGGCGTACAGACCAGCCGCTTCTACCAGGTGATGCACAGCTATCAGCGGACGCTGGAAGAACAGTATGTGGATTCCTGGGACCGTTTTTTCAATCAGGCAAGGCTGCTGCATGATAACGCGATACCCGTGGAAGAACAGTGCGCCAGAATGTGCAATATCATGATGACCCGGGATGAAAGGCTTCGGACGCTGGTGAAAAAGCACTTCAGGCCAGAGGATTACTTTGAGGTCAGGGATCATATGGTAGGTACCGGTATGGTGGGTGGAAAAACCTGCGGAATGCTGCTGGCCCGGGCCATCATCCGCAACCTGGCCCCGGAGATCGACCGGGTGCTGGAACCCCATGATTCCTTCTATGTGGGTTCGGATGTGTTCTATACCTACATCGTGGATAACGGTTTCTGGGATCTGCGTATCCGGCAGCGGACGGAGGAGGGATATTTTGAACTGGCAAAGGAACTGGAAGAGCGCCTGAAAACCGGAACCTTCTCCCAGGAAACGAAGGAGCAGTTCACGCACATCCTGGAATACTACGGCCAGGCTCCCTATATCGTCCGTTCCAGCAGCATTTTGGAGGACGGCTTCGAGAACGCTTTTGCCGGAAAATACGAATCGGTTTTCTGCGCCAACCGGGGTACAATCGAAGAACGGCTGGAGGAATTTGAAAACGCGGTGCGGACGGTGTACGCCAGCTCGGCAGGGCTTTCCGCCCTGGATTACCGCAAACGGCGGGGCCTGGACCGGCGGGATGAACAAATGGCCCTGCTGGTGATGCGCGTTTCGGGATCGGCCTACGGATCGTACTATATGCCCTGCGCCGCGGGCGTGGGTTATTCCTACAGCCCTTATAAATTCCTGAAAGATATCGATTCCTCCGCGGGGATGCTCCGGCTGGTGATGGGGCTTGGCACCTCGGCCGTGGACAGGACGGAAGGCTCCTATCCGCGTCTGGTCAGCCTCGATAAACCGGAAGCCACCAGCTGCACCACTGTGGCGGAAAAGCACCGGTATTCCCAGCGGAAAGCGGAGGTTGTGGATTTACGGAACAGGCGGCTGAGCCGGGTAACCTTGCAGGAAATGGAACCCATGCTGCCCCCGTTTATGAAATACCAGGTGCTGGAGCACGATACGGAGGCGGAAGCGTCGCTCCGGGAACAGGGGATCAATCGCCCGGTGTGCTTCATTTCCTGCCTGGGGCTGGTGCAGAATAAGGAAATCATGGGGCATATGCGGCATATGATGCGCCTGATCCAGGAAGAATACGGCCTGCCGGTGGATATTGAATTTACCATCAACGTATCAGAAAACAAGGAATATATGATCAACCTGCTGCAATGCAGGCCGCTGCAGGTGTATCAGGACGCGGGCGGCGTATCCCTGCCGGAGGATGTGCCGGAAGAACAGATCCTGCTGGAAACCCGCGGCGCGTCTATGGGCCTGTCCAGGGAAACCAAAATAGACCTGATCGTCTATGTGGATCCCATCCGGTATTATCACCTGCCTTATGCCGACAAGCCCGATATTGCGGCGCTGATCGGCCAAATCAACTGGAAATACAGGGATCAGGGAAAGCACATGCTGCTGATGGCGCCGGGACGGATCGGCACATCATCGCCCGAGCTTGGCGTTCCCACCGCGTTTTCCGATATCAGCAGCTTCGAGGCGGTCTGTGAGATGGCGGAGAGCAAGGCGGGATATAACCCGGAGCTTTCCTACGGAAGCCATATCTTTCAGGATCTTGTGGAGGCGCATATCCTTTACACCGCTGTTTTTTCCGACAAAAAAACCATCGCCTTCCATCCGGAATTGTTGAAACAGGCGGAGAACATCATCTCATCCGTTCCCCAAGGCGCGAAATGGAAGGATGTGGTCTGGCTGGCGGATGTGAGCGGACGAAACTGTGTGCTGTACCACGATCTGGCGAACGACCATTTTCTCCTGCGCTTTTGACTGGAACATGATCTGTATACTCCCTTCGTTACCGGATAAAAGGAACGGAGGAGAAATAATTGAGGAGAGAGACGAACATGAAAAAAATCAAACGAATCGGCGTCCTGACAAGCGGCGGTGACGCCCCCGGCATGAATGCGGCAGTTCGTGCAGTCGCACGTACCGCGCTGGCGAATGGCATTGAATGTATTGGCATTCGCAGGGGCTGGCAAGGTCTCATTAACTGTGATTTCGTTCAACTGACACGCGCAAGCGTCGGCCACTTGCTGTCGAAGGGCGGCACAATTCTGTATACCGCCCGAAGCGAAGAATTCAAGACTCCGGAAGGCCGGCAGAAGGCCCTCGCTACCTGCAAAATGTTGGGCCTGGACGGCATCGTTGCGATCGGAGGCGACGGTACCTTCCGCGGCGCACTGGAGCTGTCCCGTCTGGGCGTTCCGGTCGTTGGCGTGCCCGGTACGATTGACAACGATATAGGCTGCACCAACTATACAATCGGCTTCGACTCCGCCTGCAACACAGCCATTGAATGTATTGACAAGCTGCGTGATACCATGCAGTCTCATGAGAGATGCTCCGTGGTGGAAGTCATGGGTCGCAACGCGGGTTTCCTGGCCCTGTATGTGGGCACCGCTGTCGGCGCCACCGCCGTGCTGGTGCCGGAGCACGCCGAGAACTTTGAAACCAACGTGATCGAACGTATCCGCGGCGCAAAACTGGCCGGGTACACACACTTTATGGTGGTTGTGGCCGAAGGCGCGGGCCATGCCACAGAAGTCGGCCAGAAGATTCAGGAAGCCCTTGGCATCAAGCCCACCATCACCGTCATCGGCCACATCCAGCGCGGCGGAGCTCCGACCGGGCGTGACCGCGAAACCGCCACACGCATGGGCTATCATGCGGTTATGGCTTTTGCTGAAGGCCGAGGCAACTGCATCATTGGTACGCAGGAAGGAGGTATTGTGGAAATACCCATCGAAGAAGCACTCAAAATGGAAAAGCACTTACAGATGGACCGCTATAAGATCATGGAAATCATGCAGTTTGGCGGCAGCCATGACAATGAATGATGAATCCTCAATCGGCCCGCGGTTAATCGCCACGGGCCTTTTATCATTCGCTATATGTTTTCATATACTTTTTCGAGAAGCCGTCTGGTTTCTTTGCCTTCACCCGGACAAGCAAAATTCTCCAATTGTTCGACAGTATACCAGGGTGAGAATATCTGTGCCCATTCCTCGTCTGTTCGGGAGACACGCCGGAGAATTCCATCGATATAAAGTTGGTTTCCGTCAGCCTTTTTCATGGCAGGGACAGAATTTCTGTTGAAAGGAAAAGCATTTTCAAGTATAATCATAATCGGGATCATGCCGAAAAACCGTATGATGGGCTGTTGAATCCGGGAGAATGAAATGAGTTTATTTGCAATCGGCGACCTCCATCTGCATTTTCAGTCTGAACTGAAAGCGCCGGGACAGCTGTGGGTGCCTGTGTGGAAGAAAGAAGAAAGCAAGAAGAATCGGAGAGAGAGTATCCTATGATCCGTAAGCATATTGTTTTTACAGGCGCCGTCCAGGGCGTCGGCTTCCGCTGGCGGGCTCGTCACGCCGCTTCCCTCCATAACTGCACCGGTTGGTGTCGGAATGCGTGGGACGGTTCAGTGGTGATGGAGATTCAAGGAGAGCCAGAAGCGATAGACGCTGTGATCGACGCCATCGCCGCTGGGCGGTATGTGGAGATCACCAACATAGATGTGGAGATCGTTCCTGTGATAGAGGAGCGGGGATTCAGGACGGAGTAGCGTATGAAAAAGAATGGTATTGTTCATATCGGCGACACAGATATGTACTATGCCGCTTTCGGAGAAGGAGAAAAAACGCTGATTGTCCTGCCGGGGCTTTCGGATGGCTTAACGACCGTGAAAGGAAAGGCGCTGCTGCTTGCCGCGCCTTATAAGCGTTTTCTCCGCGGCTATACCGTGTACATGTTCAGCCGGAAAAACAAGATGCCGGACGGCTATAGCATAGCGGACATGGCTGACGACCAGGTGAAGGCGATGCGGAATCTCGGCATCGGCAAAGCCTGTGTTCTCGGAGTGTCCCAGGGCGGTATGATCGCTCAGTATATGGCCATCCGCCATCCAGAGATGGTAGAAAAATTGATCCTTGCGGTCACGGCGCCGGGCGTGAACGAGACAATCAGAAACGTGGTAACAGGATGGATCGACATGGCGAAGCGGGACGACCACACCGCCTTGATGGTCGATACCGCCGAGAGGATGTACTCAAAGAAGTACCTCGACAGGAACCGCAGGCTGTTCCCGCTGGTCGCCAGACTCACCAAGCCTTCGAGCTATGAACGGTTCTATCGGAACGCCTATGCCATCCTGGACTTTGACGCGAGGGAAGAACTGCAATCGATCACCGCTCCGACGCTCATCATTGCGGGCAGCGACGATAAAACCGTCGGGAATGACGCTGCCCTTGCGCTAAAGCAAGGAATCGCCGGGAGCACCCTGTATGTGTACGACGGACTCGGACATGGGCTGTTTGAAGAGGCGAAGGATTTCTACGACAGGGTGTTTGATTTTTGTGAGGAGTGACCGTTTGCCATAATTGGCTATTATTCCATTATTTTCCAAAATGCACCCCCCCTAAGCCAAATGCACCCCCCTGACCGAGATTTTTCCAAGGTAATTATATTGTATCAAAATCGGGCTCTTCCCTAGAAAGTGTGGGTGGCATAAACTCGTAGAAACAAAGAAATAAATGGATTTGCAGGGTTGACATGGAGCCTCTGACATATGTGATGTACGCCAGCTGACGAGCCAGCATTTATTCCCGCCATCCGTATAGGCGGGAAATGATGGCTGGCTCGCCAGACAGGCTATCACATATGTTTGCTCCATGTAAACCCGTGCAAATCATAAGTTTGCCCTTGATAATTTACCCACATCTTCTAGTGAAGCCTCATATATAAGACAAGAGAAAGGAGACTGAACTGCTTATGGCGAATACTCTGCTTTGCCGAGCATCTGCAGGCATATCTGCAGGTATATTTCCAGGACATTCCTGAGGAAGATTTCCGCGCTTACCAAATCGATGGTACGCCCACCCAGGAGCCTGCCATGCACCCCACCGCGATCATTGCCACGGTAGCCGCTGGCTCTGTCATGACCGAAGGCGCGACAGCCAACGCCTGGCTGCAGCGGTCCTGCCATACGTCGCTGCGCCGGGAAAAACGGCGGTATTACGATAACTGTCTGTATTTCTTCTGCCTGATACTGCTGTCTGGCTGCTATCAGCTGGAATCATGG
>CACYNZ010000235.1 GCA_902775835.1 uncultured Eubacteriales bacterium
GTTTGCTTTCAACTTCCTCAAGCTTTGCCAGGATATCCGCATCCGTGGCCTTGTTCAGTTTGAGCTTAATCTGCACGGTGTTCTCTGCGTCCCAGCGTGCGCTGGCTTCCTTACTTGGCATCCAGATCCCTCCAGACCTCAAAATACACACAGCCCATCACGGGAGAAGGGATCCCCACCTTCTGCATCCATGGATCATCTTCGCGGACTTCGTCATCGAAATGGTAAAACTTTTTTTCAGATCCGTCCCAGATCGCAATACCAAAGCACTGCTCATCCTGTTCTGCGATCTTCCAGGCCTCCCATGCGGTCATGAGATGCCCTTCCTTAAATGCCTCAAAAATGCTCATGATGTCCTCCTTACCATTCGGTTACGTGATTCACTTCGGCGAGCTTTTCAACCGTGATCTTGCCGGTCCGGAGCCCTTCGGCCCACTTGTCGGCGGTGCGGTTTAGCTGAGACGGATCGAAATATCTGCGGCGGTCAATCAGTGTGCCGGCATCCTGAATCTTCTCAAGGGCCATAATCGTGAGGGCCTTGAGAATCCGGTAGCTCTGATGGTCGGCTTCAAACAGCTTTTCGTTTGCAGTTCTGGCAATATTTGCATCCAATGTGTTAAGCGCGTCAGCCTTGATCTGCTCTGCCCATGCGATCTGCTTTGCGGTACCTGTCATCTTAATGCCCCTCCTTTGTGCCAGCTCTTGCTGACATGGATAGTGTACACCTAACCTATAGAAATGTCAACAGAGAAATTCAAAAAGTTTTTGTGCCCACTTTTGTGCCCAATATCACATCGTTCTGTGCCCATTTCAGGAAAGCAAAAAGAAAGAAGCCTTACTGCATAAGGCTTCTTGAAGTGGTCGCAACAGGACTCGAACCTGTGACCCCATCGATGTGAACGATGTGCTCTACCAACTGAGCCATGCGACCATGAATTGTTGCTAGCTTACTGGCAACGAAATTATAATACCACGGTGTAGGCTGCGTGTCAAGCATGAATTTCAAAAAATGTAGTCCTGTTTCAAAAATGAAAAACACAGCAGAGAAGTGCAGTTCTGCACAGTTTCTCTGCTGCTTCAAGCAGGTATTCCTATCTACTTCCAAGATTTGTTTTATCCAGCCCCCGTACAATGCTGTCGCTCCCAAAACGTTGTCTCAGCATGTCTACTGTTTTTTCCAGTTTCAATCTGCGGGGGTCATCTTCAACAGGCGTATCCAGCATGGAAAGCTGAACCGGCTGTTCTTTGTCTTCCGGTATAAGCCGATCAGCCTGAACGCAGAGCAGCCTGATGGGATGTGATTCCTCCCAGTGCTCCCGTACCAATTCGCATGCAGTGCGATAGATACGGTCAGTGGAAGCCGTAGGACTGGGCAATGATACCTGGCGGGAGATGACACGCAGCGAAGGGTCTTTTATCTGAACCGTAACCGTGCAGCACTTGAGATGTTCAGCTCGGAGCCGGGCCCCAACTTTTTCGGAAAGGTGGAGCAATCCCTTTTCCCATTCTCCAGGCCCGACCAGATCACGCGGAAAGGTTTCAGAGTGGGAGATACTTTTGGCATCGTCCTGCTCATTCCATCTGCGTACAGGGCTGGTATCTAAGCCGGCTGCAGCAAGATACAAGGATGCCCCGCTTTTGCCGAGAAGCTGGGTCAGGCCATGTTCACCATACGCCACGATATCGCCGATGGTTGTGATTCCGTGGGACCTGAGCAGGGAAGCACTGCTCTGACCGACAAAAATCATATGATCTACAGGAAGCGGATACAGAATGGTCTCCGCATTCTGACGGTTGATTTCTGTTGTTGCATCCGGCTTTTTATAGTCGCTGCCCATTTTTGCCCAGGTTTTGTTGAAGCTGACACCGGCAGAGATGGTGATGCCAAAGGATTCACGAATCTGTCTGCGCAGCTTGTCAGCGATCTCAACACCGCTCCCGAACAGGCGGCGAGATGCGGTTACATCCAGCCAGCTTTCATCCACCGAGAACGGCTCGACCTGATCCGTATACTGCAGATACAGTTGATTGATTTTTCTGGAATACTCAGAGTACAGTCCATGATGTGGGGGAAGAAGCACCAGATCGGGACATTTCTTTCTTGCCTGCCAAACTGTTTCAGCGGTTTTGATGCCAAACTTTTTTGCCGGCATATTCTTGGCAAGAATGATGCCGTGGCGCATGTCCGTATCACCGGCTACGGCGACAGGCTTATCGCGAAGTTCCGGATGACTGAGAAGCTCAACGGAAGCATAAAAGTTATTGCAGTCACAATGAAGAATGACGCGGGACTCAGTATCCACCGTTCTCATCCTCTGTTTCCGGGAACGCGTCTGCCTCAAAGAGCTGTTCAAATGCATGGGGATCAAATCTGGGGTCTGATGCAAGCATGGAAAGATGTGAACGGTCCACAACCGTATCTGTTCCAAGACAGTCCCGGCAGCGATAGCCGCATTCGGTGCATACGCATCCCATCTGTTCACCTTCGGACTGAACCATCCACTGTCCGCATACACGGCAGCTGCATCTCATGCAATGTCACTCTGCCTTTCCAATTACTTCTCCGCCATTGTCTTCAATGACCTGGGAGATGATCTCCACAGCCTGACGAACAGCACCGGACCCGGGATTGGCGATGTAAAGGCGTACAGGCTCTCTGCGTTCACCGAGGACATCGTTCAATGCATCGGCGTTCATGCCGTAGTAATCGGGAAGATCCAGCAGGCGCTTCAGTGCCTGATGAAGCTCGAGGGGAGTGTTGTAGTCAGTAGCATCTAAGAATAGAGTTTGCATGGTTACCTCCTAGTTGCAGGATACTGTGCCGTTTGCGGCATTCATCGTGACCACGGCACCGGACTTCAGGATGCGGGTGGCATTGGATGCTCCTATGATGATGGGTATATCCAGACTGATTCCGGCAATAACACCCTGGGAATCAGGATCCGGGTCTTCCAGAATCAGACCGGATGATTTGCGCACAAGCGGCAGGAGTGCTTTGGTGACAGTATGCGTGACAAGGATGGAGCCACTGCGGAATTCTTCCATGGCTGTGGCCAGGTCTTCCACGACATACAGAGCGGCGGTTGCACTGCCCTGACCGACTCCCTGGGCACGCAGCAGGGAATGACCGACCACATGAACCTTCATGAGATTGGTGGTTCCGGAGATGCCCAGCGGAACACCGGCGGTAAGCACGACAAGTTCGCCGTCATGGATGACGTTTGCAGCCACACCGGCATCCACCGCGTGTTCAAACAGATCATCGGTATTGGATTCCTCATTGATGAGAATGGGGATGACGCCCCAGGAAAGATTCATCTGATACCATACCGTACGGGAAGGCGTGCAGGCAATAATGGCACAATTCGGCCGATAGCGGGAAATCATCCGCGCCGTCGATCCGGCTTTGGTGACGGAAATAATGGCGCTTGCCTTCAGATCATGGGCGCTTGTGACGGTGGCATGGGAGATGGCGGCGGTAATATCATAATGATTGTTGTATTTTGCAGTGGCAAACCGGGTGACATAGTCAATGTCACTTTCTGTTTTTACCGCAATCCTCACCATGGTCTGGACTGCTTCAATGGGATAGGCGCCGGCGGCTGTTTCACCGGAAAGCATGATGGCGCTGGTTCCCTGGTAAATTGCATTGGCTACGTCGGTGGCTTCTGCACGGGTGGGACGCGGATTCTTCATCATGGAATCCAGCATCTGCGTTGCGGTAATGACGGGCTTTCCTGCAGCCACGCATTCCTGGATGATCTTTTTCTGCAGGGAAGGCACATCCTCCAGGGGAATTTCCACGCCCATATCACCGCGGGCTACCATGATGCCGTCCGCCACATGCAGGATTTCTTCCAGGTTTTCTACGCCTTCCATGTTTTCAATCTTGGCAATGATCCGGATGCTGGTGCATTCTTTTTCCGCCATGATTCTCCGGATCGCCATGATGTCTTCCGCAGAACGCGTGAACGAGGCGGCGATGAAGTCAAAACCGTTTTCGATGCCGAACAGAATATCATCACGGTCTTTTTCACTGATAAAAGGCATGGAAAGGTGAACACCGGGCACATTGATGCCCTTGTGGTTACTCACGTTTCCGCTGTTGAGCACGGTACAGTGAATATCGGTTTCGGTGACATCATCCACCTGCAGGCCGACAAGACCATCATCGATCAGGATGGTGTCTCCTGCCTTGACGTCGTGCGGCAGATGGGCATAACTGATCTGACAGATTTCCTTTGTTCCGATGACATCACGGGTTGTGAGCGTGAAGATCTGGCCGGCTTCAAGAAAGACGCGGCCTTCTTCGAAATCACCGGTACGGATTTCCGGACCTTTGGTATCAAGCATGGTGGCAACGGGCAGATTCAGTTCCTCACGGATACGGCAGACCTCTTTGAACCGTTCCAGATGCTCTGCATGATTGGAGTGACTGAAATTGAAACGGGCAACATCCATGCCAGCCCTCATGAGCGGCCCAACAAGATTTTTTTCAAACAGATTGGGTCCCATGGTGCAGACGATTTTTGTCCTTCTGCGTACTTGTGTCATCGTGATCCCTCCTGTTTGCAACAGATTATTGCATGGAAAATGATACAACAAATCAGGACAAAAGAAAAGGTGACGTAAGCATGGAATCAGGGGGGGATTGCATCCTATTGGAAAATCAGGTATAATTTGTCCAGGTTCTTAGAAGAACAATGTAGGAGGGGTTCCCGATGATTCAGATTATTGCAGGTCTCAAGGGTTCCGGAAAGACCAAGCGGCTGATTGACATGACCAACGATGCTGCCAAGGAAGGCACCCATGATGTTCTGTTTTTGGATGATGACAATCGGTATATGTTCGATATTGATCATAAAGTCCGTTTTATCAATGCGGGTGAATACCATGTGCATACTCCGGAAATGTTTGTGGGCTTCCTGTCCGGAATGCTGAGCCAGAATTTCGACGTGGGTACAATTTTTATCGACGCCTTCATGAAGCTCTGCAAGACAGACCTGGCGGAGAGCCAGTGGCTGTTCTCCAGCATGGAAGAGCTGAGCGCCAAGCATGGTGTGAACTTCGTGCTTTCTGTGAGCGCGGATCCCGCAACCCTGCCTGAGTTTGTCAGCAAGTATCTGATCTGATGCGGTCGGCATAAAAATGGGGTGGCAGGCATGACTGCCGCCCCATTTCCATATCCTGAGCTTGTGCAGCATGTATGAGGAGGAACGAAATGTCGTTTTTTTCAACACGCGGCGGGGCATGTGTCACCGCTTCCCAGGCTATCCTTGAGGGTATTGCCAAGGATGGAGGCCTGTACGTACCGGCCATGTTTCCGCAGATTGGACAGTCTGATCTGGAGAAGCTCACCTCCATGAACTATCAGGAAAGAGCCAAGAAAATACTTGCGTTCTTTCTTGAGGACTATACATCGGATGAGATAGCAGAATCCGTGATGAGCGCATATGCGCCGGAAAAGTTTGATCATCCCGATATCGCTCCGATGCATGAACTGGACAGCCAGACGCACGTGCTTGAACTGTTTCACGGACCGACCCTGGCGTTCAAGGATATGGCGCTTCAGCTTTTGCCGCACCTGATGATGAAGGCAGCCGGTAAAGCGGGGGAAAAGCGGGAAATCAGCATTTTGGTGGCAACATCCGGCGACACCGGAAAAGCGGCCCTGGAAGGATTCAGAAATGTGCCCGGAACCAGCTGCACGGTATTCTATCCCCGGGACGGGGTCAGTGACGTGCAGAGGCTTCAGATGGTGACCACAAACGGAAACAATACGCATGTGATCGCTGTCCGGGGCAATTTTGATGATGCACAGCGCGGCGTCAAGGAACTGTTTACGGATCCGGATTTCGCGCAGCGG
>CACYNZ010000236.1 GCA_902775835.1 uncultured Eubacteriales bacterium
ACCATCGATGGGAATATTCAATGGCAGTCTGGCCAGAACCTCCTGCCGGGACAGATAATGTTCCTGGAAATATGTGAAAAGTCGTTCGCGATCCATGGCCATATGGTTCTCCTCCCTCTCAGTTTTGATCCATTCCTGTCATGCAGTAACCGGCAGGCTGTGCAGCCATCAGATTGAATACAATCGCGTGATGTGACGGCAGATAGGTTCCATATACGGTACGCATCTGATAATCCGTCCACCCTGTGATTCTCCGAATCCGTTTAATAAGGCTGGGTCCGCTCATTTCAAATGCGTTCGTGGCCTGAGCGGGGATCACAATCGCCTCACGGTCTTCCACGGTGCATGCCTGTACCAGCAGCATCTGCTGTTCCTCGTTGATCAGCATCTGTATTTGTCTGGGATGATCCAGAATGTCCAGAACGCCTTTGTTCACCCAGATGCTGCCTTCATCCATGCACAGAGTCAGGGTAAGCGGCATGGGATCCAACAGACTGTTTACGGGATCATGTGTGTATTCGCTCATATCATTGTCACCTCTCCGGTTTTCTCATCAATTACGGTAATGGGATCTTCCCCGGCCTTCTCATCGGCGTCCATGAAACCGTACCCTTCGGAAAGATCCACCTGGGAAGACTGTGTGTGCTCTTCAACCGTTAACCCGAAAGAATCCCGCCAGGAGCTTGGGTACATAATCCGTGCCTTTCTTGTATGAGAATTCCCGTTTTCGTCGGTTTCATTCATTTTGGGTAAATACACTTCCGTGCTGGCAAGATCAAATACAAACATCTGTTCTCCCCGGTAATTGATGGTTGTGCCCTGCAGCTTATATCGGTACAGGGTTTCCCATCCCATGAGATCATACAGTTTTGCGGTAAAGAGCCGGCAGGTGATCTCCCGGCTCTTTCTTTTGTCATCCCGTGCGACACACCAGCGGATCGCATCCCGTGCGCCTTCATCGCAGGGGCGGATGACCAGTTTCTCAGCGGTTGGATTCACCAGGACCTGAATGTAAATGACTTCATCCAGTCTTGAAATACAGGCGTTGTTGAATGTGATGCTGTTGTCCTTGATGGTAAGCGTGGGATCGTACCGATGGGAGAAGAATTCCCGGCGCACCACCTGATAGCCGTCAAAGGAAAAACCGGCTTCAATGGCGATCCTCGCTGCTTCTTCACGTTCCTGACGGCTGAGCGGCTGAAAACCGGTTCCTGTCAGTTTCTGTGTCTGACTCAGTACAGTATCCATGGACTGGGTCCCTCCAGGCGGTATGGCTGCCTGCGGAATGGCCGCTGGGGGACTGTAAGGGGATGGAGCGTAAGGTGGCTGTGAATTGTAGGAGGACGGAGGGTATGACATTGGCGGCGCTGAACCATATCCGGGCATCCTGGCAGAGGAAGTGTCCTGCGCGGGATATTGGGCAGGGGTCAGCGTGGGATACTTGCCTGCATCGTCAGGATATTGGGATGGGTCCGGTGGGTACAGGTCCTGAAGGTTTCGCCGGTAAGAAAATGGGGGTTTTCGTGATTCCATAATCATTCCTCCTGTGTATATATTGCTTCTGTTAGAAGTATTCTTTGCCGAAGATACCAGTCACTGTTCCGGCATATCAGCCTCGCGCAGTGTTTCTCTGTTTTATTCCATTGGGTTCAGCATCCTGTCGGATCACTGTATATCATGTCCGGGCATTACTTCCAAAGCTTTCCGACCAGCTGGGCATCCAGTTCCCGGCAGATGTCCGGTGCCTGTTCCAGCAGGGACATGTACTTCCGGTCCGGAAGATTCAGATAGAAGTCATGCATGTATTTTTCGCTGAATGCTCCAAACACCATTCGGCTGGATTCATCGTGCAGAAGGCACTCGCATCGGTACATGAATCCAAGGAAATAGGCGTATTCGTACAGATCCGCCAGTTCCTTTTCATCCATGGGCAGCTGCGCGTCCGGAAGGGCCATGGTCTGCGTACTCTCCGGGGAATCCTCCAGACAGGCCTTGATCACAGCCATACTGGCAGAAATGCCTTCTTCCGTGTGATGCACGATATCATCCAGCCACATGACCACATCCACAAGAAGCTGCGGGGAATGCACCAGCATGGGAATCTTCAGATATTCCGACAGATCATCCTCCTCCATGCCGCCGGCAACGGAGAAACTGTAATCGATGACCCCGGCCAGCTGGCTTCTCATGAATATGGGGGCAAATGTACTGACCGGAATACTCCGGTCCAGTGCGGCCATAAAGATGTTCCCCTGCATGTCGCAGTATGCCTGTTCTCTCGGGCCAAAGGACCGGTCTGCCTTTCGGACCTCCGGATTATCCGGGCTTTCACGTGCCAGTTTCATCAGCCGACGTACATTGCTGGACAGGGGACGGCTTTTCGCTGGGTTTTTGATGGTGTGATCCATAATGCTCCTCCCTTCATTATGCTTTCTTCTGTAATGAGCGGTGAAGATGATTCACCACTTCCGGGCTTACCTGATGATCCTGATCCAGAACTCTGGCTGCTGCCATGACATCCCATTCACCCTTCCGATCAATATTCTCAAGACGAAAGGAACCGGGGAAATCCTGCAGCGAAAGACCGAAATGGCGTTTTTCCATTTCCTCATATTCCTGCAATCGCTTTTCTGTCTCTGCGTCCAGTGCGATTTCCTGTCCTTCGTCTTCATCCTCAGCACCGAAGAATATGCCGCGGGTATCCTCCGTCTCTTTCCTGCGTTCCTCTTCCTTTTTCTGTTCGGAATCCTGTGCCGGCTGTGTATGTCCGGCGTTTTGCTTCTTTTTCAGGGCCCTGCTCAGATCCAGATCAAAAAAGAGAATCCATTCATCTCCCTTTGCACGGACGATACTGGAGACCTGGTAGCTCACGTCAGGGTCCCAGCCCATGATCTGAAAGAGTATGCCGCAGAAGGATGTAGCACCGATACTGCGCTTTTTTCCCTGAGCATCCACCCATGCCATACAATTGGGATTGCTGTCATCGGAGGGGCGGAGAGCCAGCATATGTTCCACCGGATTGAAAAGCAGTTCCACCAGAGGAACCGATGGAACATAGGTGTCTTTCAGTTCAGGATGCTCATTTTTCGTCCGCAGCAGCTTCTTTTCATCGTCTGTTTCCGTTCTTTGTTTTCCAATTCCCGATGAGCGCTCCTGTGCCGCCATCTGCTCCATTTTCTTTATACAGATCATATTGAAGCTGACGGTACTTTTATTGATGGTGATCATGGGCTCATTCATATGACTGAACATGTTTCCGCTGACCACCTGAAATCCCTGAGCAGGGACATAGGCAGGCGCTTCCTCCTGTTTTGGCGTTGTTCCGTCCAGTTCTGCCTTCAGGGCCTGCTCCACCTGGCTGAGCTGACGGGCAATTCGCTGGACTCCGTTGTCTTCCGTGAGCCCGGGGATTCTGTGTCCGCCATCCGGCAGGTGCCGTTTTCCCAGGTCCGTTTCCAGTATTCCTTCTTCTTTTTCCATGGCAATGGAGGAAATGCGCACATAGTCTTCCGCGTCACACCCTGCCCAGGAACGGTTGACGGAAATATACCCTTTCAATGCGCCGTGATCGATGACTGACATGGGAAGATATGTGCCGTCATGCCCGTATTTGTGACTGTTGAGAATCTGCTGGGCAGCATTCCACTGGGCCCGGGTGACAATTTCCTTGTGATGGCCCGGCTGATAATACCGGTTCTTCTTTCCGGTATTTTTCTTTGACTTGTGATCATGGAAATTCGGCGTCCAGGTCTTACGGGCCAGCACATCTCCGCAGTAGCGCTCGTTCCGGAGTACAGACGAAACAGCTTTACTTGTCCAATGGGTATTGCTTTTTCCGCATACCTTCCGGAGCCCCGTTTCCCGGCCCAGTTCCGTGAGGGTGTCCGCAATTTCCTGTGTACTGCTTCCGTTCAGGAGCATGTAATACATGAGCTGTACCGTCTTTGCCTCCTCCGGATTTACCTGCAGCACTTTCTTGTGCCCGCCGTGCCCGTCCGGGATTTCCACACGGTCATAGCCCAGCAGCGGGGGCGTGAGAAAACGGCCACGACTGAACCGCCATTCCAGCGAAAGCAGCATGGCCTCACTCTTCATATGGCTTTCTTCTTCTGCCACCATGGCTAGCACGAACAGAATGATATTGCTGGTTGTGTCCATGGTATTGAGATGTTCCTGCTCAAAGAACACCGGGATCGGAGGTTCATGCTCCTTCAGCTTCCGGACCCAGCCGATACAGTCCAGCAGGTTTCTTGCAAAACGGCTGACACTCTTGGTGATGATCATATCGATCTTCCCGGCCAAGGCATCCTTCATCATGAGCCGGAAAGCAGGTCTATGATCTGTATTGGTGCCTGAAAAACCGTCATCCACATAGGTTCCAACATACTTCCACTTCGGATTGGCTCTTATCATGTCGCGATAGTTATTCTTCTGCAGCTCTATGGAGATGACCTGATCAATGTCATCTGTGGAGACACGACAGTAGGCAGCCACACGGAGAATCCTGTCCTCCGGAATGGCTGACGGGGTATTAGCGGCAATCTTGTGAACGCTTTGCCCGGTCTGGGCGTTTACTTCATGGCGCAGAGCCTGCTTGGCCCGGGCACGTTCGCTCTCAAGACCGGAGGTGGACAGCGGCTGTGGGGGAGATTGAAGCTCTTCCGCCTTCCGGCGTGCCATTTCTTCTGCCCGGGATCGAATATCCATCACTGTGATTCACTTCCATGCTTTTTGTGTATCTGAACACGGCTCTGCCATTTTATGGGTCAGAGTCCGGCGACCTCATTAAGCCATAAAGTGAAAAATGCAGCAACGTCCACCCGGTCGTGTTTTCGATATTTATTTTTCCCTGTTGGGCTGAGGCCGGATTTTCTTTCTGTTTTCTGGCTTTTTGATCGGGACAATATCATAAGGGTCCAGCTTCAGAACAGCACAGACACTCAGCCCCAGCTGCATATTGATTCCGCTCAGGGGGCGTTCACCATATTCCAGACGCTGATATTGCCGGATATGGACACCGATTCGTGTTGCCACATCCTGCTGTGAGAGTCCAAGGCGGATACGTGCTTCCCGAATGATAACGGCGCCTGGTTCTTTTATGGAATTCATAACTGACGCTCCTTTTCAGAAGATATAATAGGGTTCGCAGTAGCGTAGTAGTCCATAAAAAGCACGAGAAATCAAGAGAAAAAAACTGACCTGCTGTGTTTTCGCAGATCAGTTTCAAAAAGTATATTTCAGGTGAAAACAGAAGACTGTTTCTCATTTTTTGCAGCAGTTCAATACTGTTGTTTTTTCTTCTGTAAAACACTTAAAAATCCTTTAACACCGGGCCTTTTCCCCGCTAATAGACTTGCTATAACCCGTGTTAGAGGTAATATGCCCATACCCTCAACGACCGTAGTTGTGCGTTGGGTCATTACAACGAAAGAGGTGAAAGCCATGGAAGTAAAGCGCGTTAATTCCGGATTTCAGAATTGGAGCAGCCATGCGGTATCCACAGAAGCCCGTGCTCGCTTCAGGGAAAAACGCGGTGGTGCAGGGCCGATGCCAGCAAAGGACAGACCGCGGTATTTTCATGTTCCGGAGAAACCCCGCCAGAATGAAAAGGAATCGTTTTCCCTGCCGGTGCTGATAGAGCCGGAGAACACGGAAAGACGGCTCAGAGTGGCTGCTTACTGTCGCGTTTCCACCCTCATGGATAATCAGGAGACATCTATCGATTCCCAGCAGATGCATTACGATTCTCTGATCCGCTCGCATGCTGATTGGGAACCGGCTGGAATCTATCTTGAAGCCGGTGTCAGCGGAACGAAGGCGGAGAACCGGCCGGAATTGCAGCGCCTT
>CACYNZ010000237.1 GCA_902775835.1 uncultured Eubacteriales bacterium
TGATCCCTTTTACGAAAAGCTGGGGTATGGGAAGGGCATCCATTGGACGTTCTGGAAGCGGAAGGAAAAGCAGGCGGATGCCCCTGTGACCAACCCCTGCCAGGCCGTCAGCGTAGACGCCGCAGCGGTCGCTGCGCTGGCCTGCGAGCTGTGGCCGGATCATCCGCTGGAAGAGATGACAGAAGAATTTGAATCGCTGCTTGCCCGTGAGGACGCGGCGGTCTTTGTGTACAGAGAGCAGGGAGAAACCGTGGGCTTTGCCCAGTGCCAGCTCCGCCACGACTATGTGGAGGGCACGGAAACCAGCCCGGTGGGGTATCTGGAAGGAATCTACGTCCGGGAAGGCGCGCGCCGGCAGGGCGTTGCCCGCAAATTGCTGTCCGTCTGTGAAAGCTGGGCAAAAGCCCAGGGCTGCGCAGAATTTGCCAGCGACTGCGAGCTGGACAACACGGACAGCCAGCGGTTTCATCGGGCGGTGGGTTTTGAGGAAGCCAACCGGATCGTAGCGTATGTGAAGAAGCTGTAATGCGTTGTGTCAAAAACACTTCCAGCCAAAGACGATATATCTTTTCTAATGAGCATGCCCTACAATCCTTTCTGAAAGGAGGGCGAAACCATGGCCTATCGGAACGCGCAGGAGGTCTTTCCGGAAGGACTCCTCAAACAAATCCAGCGGTATGTATCCGGCGAAACCATCTACGTGCCGGCACGGGAAGAGAAGAAAGCCTGGGGCGAAACATCCGGGTATCAGCAGTATATCCGGGAGCGGAACCGGGAAATCCGTCAGGAATTTGAACAGGGCAAGACCATCGAACAGCTCATGGACAGGTTCGCGCTCTCCTATGATTCCATCAAACGAATCGTGTATTCAAGAAAGGAGATCGCTATGCTCAAGTACAGCGCAACACGATCATCTGCCCAGGCTTACGGACAGGCCGGGAAAATGGACGCCTGGCTCCATCTGTATCTCAACGAGGACGGGCGGAACATCCCCTTCTCGGACGGTCTGAAGCTCTTCGACCGGTATTATTTCAGCCCGGCCCTGTTCCCCATCCGGCTGTTTCACCGGTGCGCGGGGCCGGAGCCTGAGATGAAATACCGGATCGACAAGGACTGGTGGGCCATCCGGGTGGCTGATCTGGAAAAGAGTATTCAGAACGACCCGGATATGCCGCCGCTCATCGTTCATTATGCTGATGGTGAATTTGAACTCAACGACGGGAATCACCGCCACAAAGCGTATGAAAACCTGGGCATTGAAAACGCCTGGGCAATCCTGTGGATTACAGAAGAAGCGGAAAAGGATGACTTTCTGTTAAGGTACGGGGAATACGTGAAGGAATGCACCGTGATCCGGAGATAAGAGGGAGAAGCCAATGAAACTGTTTATCATCACCGGCACCTGCGGGGCCGGGAAATCCACCATGAAGGACGAGCTAGCGGTCAGGCTGGACCCGGCCCGGTACGCCTGCGTCGATTCGGACGAAACGGGCCTCAACTGGTGGGATTATGCCGGCACCGAACGGGAAGGGCAGTACGGCGCGGATACATTGACGGAAGCGTTCGGGACCGCCCATGGAAGAAACCTGATCTTCGTTACCTGCATGGCGCCTCATGATTACATCACGAAAACAACTGTGCCGGAGGAATTGACTGCCACCTTTTCTATCGCGCTGTGGGCAAGGGATGAGATCATTGACCGGCGCCTGCGGGCCCGTCCCAAAGAGCGGGGATTTACAACAGACGAAGCCATCCGCCCCCACATCGAATACAATCAGTGGATCGGCAAAAACCGGGGCAAGTATCAGCTGTTTATCGACACGGAAAACCAGACGCCGAAGGAAACCGCGGAAAGAATCATCGCCTTCATGACCGGTCTGCCGGAATGAAGTGTCTGCCAAAGATCGATCATTGGAGTGAAAAAGAGAAATGAATGGAATCATCTTTATATCCGGTCCCTGCGGAAGCGGAAAAACGACATTCGCCAACGCATTGACAAGACATCTCGCCAAGAAGAACCATATTGCAAAGCGAAAATCCAATCATATCTGGAGCTGTTCACAGATTGACCTGAATCGCTATCTTATGAAATAAGCAATGATTGACGAGTTTATCGATATCGAGATAATTGAAGTCAATTCTTTAGTACGGAGGGAAGGAAAAAGATGAAATACCAATACAAAGAAATGCCGGAATCCATTCGGGGAACATATGGAGAATATTCAAAGAGTTTCGGGTTTAACTGGAAAGAGTTTGTGATGGGCATACCGACGCCGATGTTTCTTGTCACAACATATAAATCTAACGGACAGCCAAATGCTACAATGCAGTCATGGGCAGGGTTTACGAGTGCGAATCATGGAGGCGGGTATTACGTGATTCTATGCAGCGTGAATAAGTGTGGACATCTTTACCAAAGCCTAAATGAAAAGAAGGTAGCCGTGCTGAATTTCATGTCTTCTGATTTATACAAAGCCTGCATGAAGACGATACAGAACAATCAGTTCGAGACGGATGAGATAACTTCGTCAGGGCTTACTGTGGAGAAAGCTTCATGGATTGAAGCGCCGATGGTCGCTGAATGCTTCATGAACCTTGAGTGCCAATATTTGTGGGAGAAAGAAATTGTACCGGGTGATGATCATGTTATGATTTGCCTGGAAGTCATAGGCGGGCATATAGAGAAGGATTATATGGAGGATATGTTCGGAGGCAAAGGGATTCTTTACAATGTCCATTATCCGATCAATCCAGAAGATGTGAAAGAAAAAGGTTGCGATTATGTAGCTGCACTCAGGAAAGTAAACCAATCCTATGAATATTAATCAAATGAACGCGAGCTTACTGGGCCTGTTCAGCGGCTTTCCGACACATCATTTTCCCGATGAAATCGCGCAGGTACTTCGGGAGAACTTGTCTCGGCGGGAAAGCCTGGTCTTTATCAGCGCGTGGCCGGAGGAATACGCCCGGAACGACGATGACAGCGACGGGATGCACGGGATGTTTGCGGAACGCGGCATGGCGTTTGATAACCATCGTGTGATTGACCGGCGAACGAGCGCGGCGGATGCGGTGCGGCTGGCGCGGGAGGCGGACTGCATTTTTCTGATGGGCGGAGATGTGACAAAGCAGATGTCGCTGATCCGCGACCTGGGGCTTGTCGCGGAGCTTCGGGCCAGCCGCGCCGTGATCCTGGGCGTCAGCGCGGGGTCCATGAACATGGGGCGGTATGCGGCCGACGTCTGGGAAACGAAGGCGCTGAGCGAAGGGATCGGCCTAACGGACATTGTCATGAAGGGGCACTATGCCGAGGACGCGTGGTTTATCCCGATATTGAAAGAATTGTCCAGGACTCATCCGATCGTCGCCATGGAGGATGAAAGCGCAATCTTTATCAAAGCCAACGCTGTTTGGAAGCTTGGCAAGATCCATTGGATCGACAAAGGCGGAACCACCATATTTACCGATGAAACGCTGAAGACAATCGGAAACACCCTGTGATAGGAACCGCATGGAGAACGAAAAATGATGAAGCTTGAAAAAATGGACGATTTCTTTGCCGCCCGGATCGATGGCTATGATGAGCACATGAAGCGTGATATAGAGGGCGCTTCCGGCTTCTATGCCTATACCGCTTCCCTGCTGCCTTTGGCGGGCGGAAGCAGGGTGCTGGATCTCGGCTGCGGCACCGGTCTTGAGCTGGAGGAATACTTTGTGCTGAACCCCGGCGCGGCCGTCACGGGGATCGATCTGTCCGAAGCCATGCTGAATGTGCTGAAAGCCAAATTCCCGGACAAAGGCTTGACGCTGATCCATGCCTCCTATTTTGACGCGCCGCTTGGAAGCGGGCAGTATGATGCCGCCGTATCCGTGGAATCGCTGCACCATTTTCCGGCGGAAAGAAAAACGTCGCTGTACGAAAAGCTGCATTCGGCATTGGCGGAAAAAGGCGTCTTTGTGCTGACGGATTACTTCGCGGAATCGGAGGAAATGGAAAAAGAATACTTTCAAAACCTGACAGCGCTGAAAAGAGAGCAGGGGCTTCCGAAAGATGTTTTCTATCACTATGACACGCCGCTGACGGTCGAACATGAAATGGATATCCTGCGCCAGGCAGGCTTCCGGGATGTCCGGATCATGAAGCAGTGGGGCGAAAGCACTTATACGGTTCTTGCGAATAAAGATTGAATGCTCGGAGGCAGATTTGTCATGGAAAAGGCAACAAGAAAAAACCTGGCAAAGGTGTCCGAAGAAGCGGCTCAGATCCCTTTTCATGGGTATATTGAGGGGGAAGAATCGAATCTTGAACCGATCATTCGGTTTTTCCCACAATGGACGCTAAAGGAAGCCGACGGGTTATGGTGTGCGGCATTTGTCTATTATTGCTGCCGGGAAGCGGGATTTGAGATTCCCATCAGGCCGGAAGCATGCAAAACCTGCCATCTGGCAGGCTGTATCGCCTGGGAAGAATTTGCCGTGGGTGATCCCAGGATCGGGTATCATCAAAGCGGTGAAGGTTTTGTTCCGGAAGCCGGGGACATCGTTCTGTATGACCGGGTTTTTGAAAACCGGGAACATGATCATATCGGTATTGTCCTTGAAAACCGGGGAGATACGATCCTCGCTGCGGAAGGGAATATTGCCAACAGATCGGGGATCATCGAGCGCCCGAAGGATGCGCATATCAGGGGGTATATCAGAATTCCGGACGGATACAAATATCGGAGGAGTACGATGGACTATCAAACGGAAAACCTGATCCTTCATTTTGTGACGGAAAACGACTTGAACGAGATTGCCCGGACGTGGCCCGCTGATCATCATCCGCTTTCTGACGCGGAGGCGCGGGAGGCCATCGCTTACATGCGCGGAAACTATGAAAGGAATAAGAAGGGCGGTATTTATCATCTGTGCCTTGCAGTATGCGGGAAAGAGCATCCGGGAATCACCATGGGTTGGTGCGGCCTGGACGGCAGCCGCAATCCGGCGGAACCGGAAATCTTCATCCTGCTGGATGAACCGTACCGCGGTAAAGGCTACGGCACACTGTGTGTAAAAGAGTTGCTGCGAATCGCCGTAGAGGACTACGCGCTTCCTCGCGTGCACGGCGGCTGTGCCAAAGAGAACATTGCCTCCGCCCGGGCCATGGAGAAGGGCGGCATGGTGCGGGATGGGACGGAAGAAAACGGCGATCCACTGTTCAGGTTCTGTGCGAATACCGGAGCTTGTCAGGAGGGAAATACCTGTGGATGACAATTATGTGAAGTATATGAAACGCTGCTACGAACTGGCAATCAGCGCCGGGAAAAAGGGCCATGATACCTTTGGCGCGGTGCTTGTGCATAATGGGGAAATCCTGGAGGAAGCGGAAAACACGGCAGACTATGCCCGTAAGATCTTCGGGCATGCGGAATTCAATCTGGTGCACAAATGTGCCAACAAGTATTCCGATGAAATCCTGGAGCACGCCGTCGTATATACCAGCTGCGCTCCCTGCGAACGGTGTTTGGCTGCCATTGCGTCCCTGGGCGTGCATCAGATCGTGTGCGGTGTGTCCTACAAAGAATTCAGCAAGCTGCTGCCTTTTGATTATCAGGCAGTGGATCGCGAAGGGCTGCTCAGGCAGTTGGGTATCCAAATGACGCTCACGGAATCCGTGCTCGAAGAGGAAGGTATGCACGTGTTTGAATGGTGGGGCGGCGAATATCGCCCGCTGGAGAAGCTCATCGCGGAAATGGATGAAGGGAAAAAGAAACAATAATGGAGGGAAAATATGGATAATATAGTGTATAGAGAAGCAGAAACAGATGACGCGGAGGAAATGATTTCCTATTTGAATATCGT
>CACYNZ010000238.1 GCA_902775835.1 uncultured Eubacteriales bacterium
AGCGTCCTGGCCAGATCTATCACTTTCTCCTTGGCACGATCGGACGTATAAGGATAGGAATGGAAATGGACAGCGCTCAGTTCCACACCTCTTTTGGCAATCATCCATCCGGCCACGGGTGAGTCAATACCACCGGAAAGAAGCAGGGTGGCCTTACCAGCGGTACCGATCGGCATGCCTCCGACAGCCATGATCACGCGCACATACAGATAGGCCTGTTCGCGGATTTCCACATTCAGCACATGCTGCGGATGGTGCAGGTCCACCTTCAGTGACGGGCAGCTGGTCAGAACGGCATGTCCGATTTCAGCATTGAGCGCTGGGGAATCCATGGGATAGGCTTTGTCCGACCGGCGGCTGCTGACCTTGAATGTGCCGCTCAGACCGGACATCATGGCAACGGCCTGTTCCTGAATTTTCGAAAAGTCATCCTTGGGCATTTCGATGGCCGGGCATACGCTGTGAACCCCGAAAACCTTTGTCACCTTATCAATGCAGGTCTGCGCGTCCTCAAAGCCGTCCAGAAAAATTCTGCCGTCATGAAGCCAGACTCGGGCACCCTGATCCTGGACCGCATCACGAATATTCCTGACAAGTTTGTTCATGAAGAATGGGCGGTTCAGCCCTTTCAGAAAGATTTCGCCGTAGCGTACAAGAAGAATCTCTCTCATGAAGTTGCCTCATTTTCGTATGTATTTCGATAGTAAAGAATACTGTTTGTATACGCATTCGGCGGTATACCGTATATCCTCTTCCGTCAGGAAGGGATTCAGGCTGAAGCGGAGTGCGCAGTCTGCCCTGGACTGGGATACGCCCATGCTTTTCAGAACCGGTGAAATCTTCTGCTTGTGACTGGCGCAGGCGGAGCCGGCAGAAACATAGATTCCATTCCCCTCAAGCGCAAACAGCATGGTCTGCGAGCGGACCGGCTCAAGAGAAATGTTGAGAATATGCGGACTGCCTTCTTCAGGAGCCGGACCATTGATCCGGGCTGCAGGAATAGCATCATGGATCAGATTCCACAGCAGCTGTTTCAGTGCGAGCATGTGTTCAGGACCGTCCGGCGGGAAATGCTCCACAGCTGCACCTAGGGAGAAAATGCCAAATGTGTTTTCTGTTCCGGAGCGAAGACCACGTTCCTGTCCGCCGCCGTAGACCACAGGCATGATTCTGTGCTGTTTCTGAAGGATCAGTCCCCCGATGCCCTTAAGTGCGTGAATCTTATGTCCGGAGAAGGCATAGGACTGGATATTCAGTGTATTCATATGAATGGGAACCCTCAGGAATCCCTGAACGCCATCCACATGAATGGCCGCATCGGGACAAAGGGCATCCCGTAAATGAACCATATCCTCAAGCGGCTGAATGGCACCGGTCTCATTGTTTACCTGCATGATGACGATCAGGGAGACACTATTATCCAGCATGTTGCGGTAAGCGTCCAGATCAATCACGCCGGAAGAGGTGACGGGAATCTCCTGCATCTGGAATCCCATTTTTTCCACTTGATTCCGGCATGCACTGACTGCGGGATGCTCCACGCTGCTCACCAGGACCCTGCCCTGACACCGCAGTGTTTTGAGATAGCCAAGAATGGCAAGATTGTCAGCTTCAGTTCCGCCTGCGGTGAACACAAGATCGTGCTTTCTTGCATCTGCTGCATTCAGGCACAGAGACCTGACTGCTTCCACCTGCTTCTGGGCTTCCATAGCGGGCCTGTACAGCGCAGAAGGATTGTGCCACATGCTGCGCATGCTTTTTTCCACGCACTCAATCACTGCTTCAGAGGGCTGAGTGGTGGCACTGTTGTCCAAATATACCTGCATGCTCAGTTCTCCTGCCAAGCACCGAAAGGCAGATACTGCTTGATGTAACTCACCATTTCTTCACTGGGCTCCAGGACGATGATGTTCTTGTTGCTGTCCTTGACGAAGTAGAAATAGTACAATTCAGCACCGCGGTTGAGGAACCATCTTTTCTGCTTGACGCCTGGAGTGGAAATGTAACGCTGGAAAGACTGACTGCTTACTTTTCCAAAAGCTTCCACATTGTTGATTTTCAGGCTTCCAAGGCTTTTGCGCTTATTATTGTTGAACACCTGAGCGAAATCGAGTACACCGTTGGTAAAGGTATACTCATATTCTGTGCGCAGTCTGTCGCGATAGAGAAACAGGAGTACGGCAATGCCGAGCTGAAACAGACCGAAAATCAGAGAAAGCCAATACATCTGTCCGGTGGTAATGGTCTGAATAAACATGGACACTTCGAACATGCCGAGAATGGC
Source organism: uncultured Eubacteriales bacterium (assembly GCA_902775835.1). Next base: position 2,285 of record CACYNZ010000238.1, read on the forward strand.
AGCAATGATCATGATCACAAACGAAATGTAAAAGAAGATTTCTTCGAGAGCCCTGCCTTTTTTCACCACAACCTCTTCAAGAAAACGATCCATAATGATTAACGCTCCTCTCCAAATATTTATAAAACGAAAATCCAGAAACATGCCAGCGCTATGCCGACAATGGCGCCGCCAAGGACCTCGAGCGGCGTATGTCCAACGATTTCCTTCATTTCCCTGTCTGTGATCGGCCTGCCTTCAAACAGGGCACTGTGCAGGATATCATTGATCACTTTCCCCTGGCGCCCGGTTTCGAGACGCACATTCGCAGCGTCGTACATGACGATAGCTCCGAATACTGAGCACATGGCAAAATATACCGAATCCCATCCGCAGGAGTCCCCCACCATCAATGCCAGAGAAACCACCATGGCTGTGTGGGAACTCGGCATCCCGCCGGAAGCAAAAAAACGTTTGAAATCAATCTTTTCATGGAGCAGACCGGCAATGGGTATTTTCAGAGCCTGAGCAATGAGCCAGGCAAAAAATGAACACCATAGACATCGGTTGTTGAGTAATGCGCCTGCTTGCACTCCAAGTCACTTCCTGTCATGTATTCCGTCCGAGCATGGACAAGGCAATTTCACGAAGAATCTTTCCGCGCTCCTGGAATATTTCCAGGCTGGCAAGTGCTTTCCCGGTTTCAAGGTGAATATCTTCTCTGGTTCCCTCTGCTCCGCGCAGAGCAATCCAGGTCTGCTTGCCTTCTTCAGCATCTTTTCCCAGTGTCTTTCCCATCTGGGCTGCATCGCCTTCCACGTCCAGCAGATCATCCATCTGCTGGAATGCGAGTCCAAGATGTCTACCGAAACTGGTCCCGGCAAGCAGCATGTCTGAATTGACTTCTGCCAGATGCAGTCCACCCTCAACGGCGGCTGTGATCATGTCAGCTGTTTTGTGCGTGTGAATGTATCGTACGGTCTCTTCTGTGACAGGTTTTCCTTCCATGAAAAGGTCTGTGTTCTGTCCTGCAACCATGCCGGTGACACCGCAGTAATGGAAGATACTGTTTGCGCATGAAATGCGTCCTTTCGACGGGCTGGCGAGAATCTCCTGAAACAGGATTTCTCCCGCCGCACTCAAAAGTCCGTCTCCGCTCAGAATTCCCATTCCCACGCCATACACTACATGATTACACGGCTTTCCACGCCGCATGACATCGTTATCCATACCAGGAAGATCATCGTGGATGCAGCTGTAGGTGTGAATCATTTCCAGAGCACAGGCGAATGGAAGCGCTGCATCCACATCCCCGCCACCGGCATCGCAGGCAGCAAGCAGGAGAACGGGACGGATACGCTTGCCGCCCGCCATGAGCGAATAGGTCATGGCTTCCTTCAGAGGAGAAGGAATCATTCCAAGCCTGTTCAGTGAGGGCTCCAGCTGCTTTTCAACTCTCTGCCTCAGTTCGCTGACTGTATACATGCTGTCCTCCTCTGTCATGAAAGGCCCTGGGCGTTTCCGCTGTCTTCAAGCGGAACTTCTTCAAGGGTGCCGTCTGACTTCTGACGGATCTGGCTTAATTTCTGTCTTGCTTCCGAGAGCTCTTTCTCCAGCACTTCAAGAGCGTTCATTCCGTTCTGATAAGCCTGCAGCATTTCTTCCAGTCCTAGTTTTCCGCTTTCGAGCTTTTCAGCTATGTCTTCCACATTTTTCAGTCTGTCTTCGAATGAAATCTTATCCTGCATGCACATCGTCCTCTTTCTTTTTTTCAACAGCGAGCGTACCATCGCGGAAATGCAGAGTCATGGAATCCGGTGCATTCTGACTGGAGGTAACCACCTGTTTTCCGGAAGTCACAAATGCGTAACCACGTTCCAGCACTCTTTCCGGATTGGTGCTGCTCAGACGGCTCTGAAGGCTTTTTATCGCAGTATCTGTCTTGGTCCACTGTTTTTCTGCCGCGGACTGAATTTTCAGATGCAGAAGTGCAGTCAGACGCGCAAGCCTGTCAACTTCTGTTTCCGGAGACTTAACAGCCAGTCTCATCCGGGCGGTGCTGAACCGTTTTTCCAGATTCTGCATGGTCTTTGAGACACCGCTTTCGAGACGGTTCGAATCGTCAAGAAGACGCATCTGCAGCTGATTGAGTGTACCGGTCATGCCCAGGGTCAGTCGGTGCCTGAGCTGCTCCTGGCTTCTCAGAATTTCATTCAGATATCCTTCTGGAGAACGCTTCATGAACCTGCTTTTCAGCGTAAGGAGGCTGTGTTCCAGCGAATACACGGTTCTTTCCGATGCATGATCCAGATGCTTTCGAAGCAGAAAAATCCGCTGACGGATCTGTTCTGCATCCGGGACCACAATTTCGGCAGCATTGGACGGAGTAGATGCACGCCGGTCTGCCACAAAGTCCGCAATGGTTACATCCGGTTCATGCCCGATTCCCGTTACCACAGGGAGCGGACATGCCGCGATTGCCCGGGCGACCTGTTCATCATTGAAGCACCACAGGTCCTCCATGGATCCCCCGCCTCGGGCAAGGATGATCACATCCACGTCAGGAATGGCCGCCGCCAGCCGAATGCCCTGAACCAGGGCGGGAACAGCTTCGGCCCCCTGCACAGGCACAGGGACAAGCACAATGGGAATGGATGCATTGCGGTGCGCAGCATCCTTGCACACATCTTTCAATACTTCCCCTGCAGGTGATGTGACCAGTGCAATTTTGTGCGGGAATGGCGGTAGCGCCTGTTTCCTTTCCGGGGAAAACAGTCCTTCCGCCTCAAGCTTTGCACGTATCTGGAGAAATCTGGTCCAGAGCAAGCCCATTCCACTGTCTTCCATACGGCTGACAACAAGGTTTACGGTACCGCCCCGGGCATAGAAAGAAACGGAACCCGTGCAAACTACCTGAAGCCCGTTTGGCTGTCTTCCGGCGAATCTGGCCGAAAGGACAGCCCAAGTGGAACGCCAGATGATGCATCGCACAATTTCATCTGTCTCATCCTTGATGGAAAAATATATATGCCCGGAGCTTGCGCGCATCCAGCCGGTAATCTGTCCGCTTACGCGGAACTCCCCTGACATGTGCCTTGCGAGCGTGCTTTGTACAATCCGGTTGAAAGCGCTTACTGACAGGATTTCAAGCTGTTCCATGAGCGAGTCTCTCCGCTGCATCAATGGTATTGGACAGCAGTGCTGATATGGTCATGGGGCCTGCACCGCCGGGAACCGGAGAAAGGAATCCGGCTACTTCCTTCACACTTTCCGGCTCGATGTCCCCTGTCAGCTTGCCATTTACCCGGGCAATGCCGGCATCAATTACAACGGCGCCCGGCTTCACCATATCGCCCGTAATCAGATGCGCCTGCCCTGTGGCAGCGACCAGGATATCTGCCTGGCGCGTGATTTCCGCAAGATTTTTTGTGTGCGAATGACAAATCGTCACCGTACAGTTCTGCTCAAGAAGCATCATGGCACAGGGCTTTCCAACGATCACGCTGCGCCCTATCACTACAGCGTGCTTCCCGTCCATGTCAATTCCACTC
>CACYNZ010000239.1 GCA_902775835.1 uncultured Eubacteriales bacterium
TGATGCAACTGCTGCTCACGGACAGCGACCAGCAGGTCGATGAGGTCGGCATAGATGCGGACATCCGAAATGGCGGATTCCTCATAATAATGCGTATAGATATTCAGCATACAGCGCTGCGCACGGAGCGAAAGCTCGCGGTCAAGCTCCGGCGTGATGACGAAGGTCGAATTGAACAGCGGCATGATCGCTTCGAGCGCGGGATTGCCGTTCAGCACATCCTGACTGCACTGGAAAATGATGCGGCGGCCGGGATATTCCGGCAGGGTATGCAGCTCGCCGGGCGGGATGATGATGACATCGCGCTCGCGCAGGTCGAACTGCTTGTCGCCGGTGAGGACAGTAAAGTCATTTTCCAGCGGCATGATGATCTCGACCGCGGTATGCCAGTGCGTCGGATAATACTCTGTCTCAACATTGTCATAGAGCATGACGAACCGTTTGTTTTCGTATTCTACGGTTTCGTATTCTCCGGAAAGATTCTTGATCACAGTACAGCCCTCCTTTCGGCTTTGATGAAAAGCGCCGGACAATAGAATCACATCATACTATTATTATTTATTATATCGCAAAATCTGAAAAATGTAAAGAGGATTTTCGCAATTATTGACCTTTCAGACGCAAAATACTGCAAAATGCACAAACAGCAAGCGGGAAAATGTGCAGGTTGCCGATGAAAAATCATCCCCGCATAGGAGAAATACCGTTATTTTGTACTGTAAATATACATATTTTTCATTGCACGCCGATAAAATATCTGTTATAATTTACCTTGGAGCAATATACAGAACGCTCACATCCGGGGGAACAATACAGGGGGTAATATTATGAAGATCACAGGAACCAGAATGACAGCTGTACTGTGCGCAGTATTGCTGACCGCAGCGCAGATGCAGGGGATCCCGCCGCGGAATGCGGTGCCGGCGGCCGTCGTACAAAAGATTATTGCTGCTGACGCCGCCTGCTCCATAGACCACCTTCAGGGCATCCACGGGCCCGAATCTCGCATCCGTATAGAGCGGTTCATCAAAATGCACCTGAACCTCCGCGGTATCCATGCGCGTTTTCCCATTCAGGAACCGGTCACTTTCCCTGAGATCGCGGTGTGTCGGATAAACCGGACCCAGCAGACGGTCCAGGGCCTCCATCACATTGCTCTTGCCTGCCTTGTTGGCGCCGAACAGGACCACAGGCTGATGAAGCGGAAATGTGATTTCCATATCTTCCACGGTCCGGAAATGCCGGATATGCACTCTTGTGATTCTCATGCTGCATGCCCCCCTGCGGAATATCTTACGGTTTTCAGCCTTGGTGTCAACTGTTTTCTTCTGCCGCCTGAGCTTTACAATTCCCGCTCCCGCGTGGTACTCTCTTTGGCGGACACTTTCCCCAAAAAGGAGACTTCAGGCATGTACGAATCCATTCTCAACAGCATGATTCAGGCTGCCCGGGCCGGCGGCGCGCTCATTCTCGCAGCCCACGACCATTCCGCACACTGGAAGGAAGGGCACTTCAATTTTGCCACGGACACGGATCTCAAGGTTCAGCAGAACATCCAGGAAATGCTCGCGTCCGACTTTCCTAACGTCCAGTTCTTCGCCGAAGAGCAGGAAAACCGGCCGCTCTCCGATGTAGCCGCATTCGTGGTGGATCCCATCGACGGGACCATCAATTTTGCCCGCGGCAGACGCGCTTCCGTGGTTTCCATCGCCTATCTTGAAAAGCAGCAGCCTGTGTGCGCCGTGGTATACCAGCCGTACTCAGATGAGTGCTTCACCGCCATTGCGGGCCGGGGCGCCTTCCTGAACGGCAGTCCCATCCATACCGCGGATACCCCGCTTTCACGGGCTGTGGTGGCTTTCGGCACTTCACCTTATGATCCGGAGCTCTGCCGGGACTCCATGCAGATCGCCGCGGACTTCATGAAGGAATGCGGGGACCTGCGAAGGGTCGGTGCCGCTGCACTGGACCTGTGCGATGTGGCCTGCGGCAGATCGGATGTGTTTTTCGAGCTTCGGCTTCGTCCCTGGGATGTGGCAGCCGGCGCTCTGATCGTGAAGGAAGCCGGCGGAATCTATGCTTCCATCGGCCTGGACGCCCCGGTCTTTTCCCGCAGCGCAGGGGCCTTCGCCTGCTGTCCTTCCTGCAGCGGCGCCATGGCCGTCATTCAGAAAACACTGGACAGATAACCGGCGCGCTTTCGCGTCTTTCCTTGACTTCACTCTGGGGCTATGCTATACTCCGCATGTTAACGGGGCGGCTTATGCCTTCCCGGAATCCTCAGATGGGAGATGGGATTATGGAAAGAATCAAGACCCTGAACACCCGTGATCTGTGCGAGAGCGCCAAGAACGGCGGTTGCGGCGAGTGCCAGACTTCCTGCCAGAGCGCATGCAAGACCAGCTGCGGTGTGGCAAACCAGCAGTGTGAAAATACTGCCAAGTAAAGCAGAGAAAGCAGCTGCCTGAGGCAGCGCTTTTTCTTTCTCAACGAATCAAAGGAGCATGCATGGTACATCAGTTCAAACTCAATGGGTATAACATCTGTGTGGATACCTGTTCCGGTTCTATTCACGAAGTGGATGACGTGGCCTATGACATCATTGCCATGTATCCGGATCATACGCCCGAGGAAATCGTGGAGACCATTCTCCGCACCTATCCCGACCGTGAAGACGTCACCCGTGAAGAAATCCTCGAGTGCATCGAAGATGTCCGGAGTCTCGTGAAGGCCGGAAAGCTGTATGCCGAGGATCATTTTTCCTCGCTCGCAGGCCGGCTCAAGGAAAAGTCCGGAAATGTGGTCAAGGCTCTGTGCCTGCATGTAGCACATACCTGCAATCTGAACTGTTCCTACTGCTTTGCCAGTCAGGGCCGCTTTCACGGAGAACGCGCGCTCATGAGCCTGGACGTGGGCAAGCGGGCCCTGGACTTTCTTGTGGAGAATTCCGGCACGCGCAAGCATCTTGAGGTGGACTTTTTCGGAGGCGAACCTCTGATGAACTGGGACGTGGTCAAGCAGCTCGTGGCCTACGCCCGCTCCCTGGAAAAGACCACCGGAAAGGTGTTCCGCTTTACCCTTACCACCAACGGCATGCTCATTGATGACGATGTCATTGAGTTCAGCAACCGGGAAATGAACAATGTGGTGCTCTCCCTGGACGGCCGCAGAGAAATTCATGACGCCCTGCGCGTGGATTATGCCGGGAACGGTAGTTATGACCGGATTGTCCCCAAGTTCCAGGAACTCGTGCGCAGGCGCAAGGGTCAGTATTATATGCGTGGCACGTTTACGCACCGGAATCCGGATTTTACCAAGGACCTGTTCCATATGGCGGATCTCGGGTTCACCGAGCTGTCCATGGAGCCCGTGGTCTGCGCCGATGACGATCCCGCGGCCCTCACCGAGTCGGATATCGAGATTGTCAAGGAGCAGTACGAGATTCTGGCCAAGGACATGCTCCGGAGAAAAGCGGAGGGACATCCCATCACCTTCTATCATTACATGCTTGACCTGGAAGGCGGTCCCTGCATATACAAGCGGCTCAGCGGCTGCGGCAGCGGAACCGAATACATGGCGGTCACGCCCTGGGGCGATCTGTATCCCTGCCACCAGTTCGTAGGCGACGAGAACTATAAGCTGGGCGATATCTGGAATGGCGTTACCAACACAGACCTCCGGGAATCCTTCCGTGCATGCAACGCCTGCAGCCGTGAAGAGTGTGCGGACTGCTGGGCCCGCCTCTACTGCTCCGGCGGATGTGCAGCCAATGCCTACCATGCCAGCGGCAGCATTACGGGCATCTATCCCAAGGGCTGCGAGCTTTTCCGCAAGCGCATGGAATGCGCCATCATGATGAAGGTGGCAGAAACACATATGTAATCTCCGGGACGGCAGACCCTGTCTGCTGTCCCTTTTCCTTTCGGACAGACAGTTTCCGGAAATCCGGGCAGTAAAAACGGCTGCTGCAGTTGACCTGCAGCAGCCGCTGTGCTTCAAATGGATAAGCCGTTATTCTGTTCTTCCCTGCAGGCACGGCCTGCGTTTTCAGGCATCCTGCCTGTACTGGTAGCGGACCACTTCAAATTCATGTCCGAGCCTCAGGATACTCCGGATTTCATGAAGGCACCGGAATCCGAGGGTTTCAAACAGAAAGCGCCCGGAAAGATTATGCCGCAGCAGCCAGATTTCTTCCTGCTGCATGCCCATCTTCTGCAGCTCTTCCACAGCCCAGAGCACCATCTGACGCTTCATTTCAGGCGTCAGGTCCTGAACCCAGCCTACATCGGTGATCAGACCGACCCTGCTTTCCTTACTTTCCGGGCCGTACACGACATATCCTGCCAGCCCGTCACCGGAAGGAATCACGGAAATGCAGCGCTTTTCCAAAAGCCATTTGTCCACCTGACCGTCGGCATACCTGCGCATTTCCGCTTCCTGCAGATTGGCCTCCGGAAGAAATCCACGGTATGTCTCTCTGGCGTAATTCTGCTTGAGTCTTACGAGCGTCTCACGTTCATGTGAGAGATAGGGCCTCATCTGCACTGTCTTCGTCATGCTTATACCAGTCGGATACCAGCATCAAGCTGTTCCTGATTGTACTTGTTCAGCAGCCGGTGAATCCTGGCGTAGGGATTCAGCAGTCCGGACAGGGAACGATCATGGTTCAGGGTTGCAATGATATAGGAGATATACTTGCTCATGTCCGCTTCCACAAACCAGGGAGCTTCGCGGAGCTCAGGCCTGCGGTAGGTAAGGTTGGTGGAGATTACACGGTCGATAATCCCCTCTTCGTATGCTTTGTTATACTCATCGATGCCGTCGGTGAACAGGGCAAAGGTAGCTGCGGCAAAGATGCGCTTTGCATGGCGCTTCTTCAGCTCACGCGCCAGCTCAATCACGGATTCGCCGCTGGAGATGATGTCGTCCGCCACGAACACGTCCTTGCCTTCCACGCTGTCGCCCAGATACTCATGGGCAATGATGGGGTTTCTGCCGTTGACAATGCGCGTATAGTCACGGCGCTTGTAGAACAGGCCCATGTCCAGTTCCAGGACGGACGCATAGAAGATGTTGCGGTCAATTGCGCCTTCATCCGGAGAAACAATCATCAGGTGTTCCTTGTCGATCTGAAGCGTCTTGTCCTTGCGCAGCAGCGCCTTCAGGATCTGATAGGAGGGCATGACGGAATCAAATCCGCCGCAGGGAATGGCATTCTGGACACGCGGATCATGTGCGTCAAAGGTGATGATGTTGCTGACACCCATGCGCTCCAGTTCCTGGAGCATCATGGCGCAGTCCAGACTTTCGCGGGAAGAGCGCCTGTGCTGTCTTCCTTCGTACAGCATCGGCATAATGACATTGATGCGCTTTGCCTTCCCGTTCATTGCCGCGATCAGCCGCCGGAGATCAGCGTAATGATCATCCGGGCTCATGGGTACGTCCTGTCCATACATTTTATAGGTGCAGTTATAGGCGCCGACATCGCAGAGAATGTACATGTCATAGCCGCGTACGCTCTCCTTGATCATGCCCTTGCCTTCGCCGTTGCCGAAACGGGGGCAGATATTCTTTACGAGAAAGTCCTGTCTTGCCGCGCCTGGCGTCGTCGCCATGTCTCCTGGTTCTGTCGTCTCCTCTGAATGATCACGCCATTTGATGAGCCATCTGTTGATCTTTTCACCAAGTTCTTCCGTTCCCCGCATGGAGATCAGTCCAAGCGGTCCAACGGGGTAGGTCAGAAAACTGTCTCGATTCCAGGTGCTCACAAAGTCACTCATGGCTCCAACCTCTTTC
>CACYNZ010000240.1 GCA_902775835.1 uncultured Eubacteriales bacterium
GGCGCAGCAGCCATGACCGGATGCCGCGGACGCATGCAGCCCTCCCAGAACCGTGCGGAACCCATGGTCCTTACGGACAGCTTTGATGATCTGTTCGTCAGTGTCATGAACGAGCTGGGCGAGGAAGTGGATGAGCCGGAGAAGGGCCCCAAGGGCTCCTCGGATGTGGGCAATATTTCCCAGGTGGTGCCCACCATTCAGCCTACGCTGTCCATTCATGATGAAAAGATTCCGGCGCACACGGAAGCGTTCCGGGACGCGGCCTGCTCGGAAAAGGGCATGCAGTTCATTCCGCTTTCCGCAAAGGCCATGGCCATCAGCGGACTCTGTCTGATTCAGGATCCGGAGCTGCTCAGGCGTATCAAGGCGGATCACGCGGTTCAGATTGCACATCTGGAATAAGCATGTGCGGTATCTGGAAGAAAACGGAGGAGAAGAGGAACATGCAGTTCAGCGATCGCCTGGACCGGTTCGGGGATGAAGTGTTTGCTGCCCTGGACCGGGAAAAAGTGCGCCTGCAGGCCGAGGGAAGAACACTGTACAACATGAGCGTGGGCACACCGGATTTTGAGCCGAACGCTTCCATACGCGAAGCCATGGCAGAGGCGTGCATGAAGCCGGAAAACTGGAAATATGCGCTCCGGGACACGCCGGAAATGCTTTCGGCGGTGTGCAGGTATTACCGTGAGCGCTTCGGCGTGGAAATCCGGGAAGACCAGATCTGTTCCTGCTATGGTTCCCAGGAGGGCATGGGCCACCTGGGCCTGACGCTGTGCAATGAAGGGGATACAGTACTGCTTCCCAGCCCGTGCTATCCCGTGTTTATTGCAGGCGCAAAAATGGCGGGAGCCAGAATCGTGTATTATCCGCTGAAGGAAGAAAACGGCTTCCTGCCGGATGTGGCCGGGATTTCCGAAGAAGACGCACGTGCTGCCAGGTATATGATTGTGTCGCTTCCGTCCAATCCCACCGGCAGCGTGGGCACGGAGAAAGTGTACCGCGAGATTATCGAGTTCGGCCGGAAATGGGATATCCTGATCGTGCATGACAATGCCTATTCCGATATCATCTATGACGGCGTGGAAGGCGGCAGCTTCCTGGGATATCCCGGAGCCTTGGAGCAGGGCGTGGAGTTCTTCAGCCTGTCCAAATCCTTCAACCTGACCGGGGCCAGGATTTCGTTTCTGATCGGCCGGAAGGATGTGGTGGATGCGTTCCGCAAGCTCCGCAGCCAGATCGATTTCGGCATGTTCCTGCCGATACAGGCCGCAGCTGTGGCCGCGCTACAGGTGGACCGGGAAAAGGTCCGGGCTCAGTGCAGAAAGTACCAGGAGCGCCGGGATACGCTGGCCGAAGCGTTTCATGAGATCGGCTGGGAAATCCCCAAAAACCGGGGGAGCATGTTCATGTGGGCCAGGATTCCAAAAAAAGGTGTGTCCAGCATGGACTTCTGCATGGACCTGATCCGGCGCGCCGGCGTGATTGTGACGCCGGGCTCAAGCTTTGGACCGGACGGGGAAGGATACGTGCGTTTTGCCCTGGTGCTGGAACCGGAAAAAATCCGGGAAGCGGCCGCGGCAATCCGGGACAGCGGTGTGCTTAACTGATAAAGCCCGAGGGGAGATCAAGCATCATGGAGCACTGGCGGAGATATGCTGAGCTTATACCGGACTGGCTGCAGGCGGCCGCCGGCCTTCCTGCAGTCATGCGGCTCAGGCAGGTGGGCATGAACTGCGGGTGCGAATATACGCATTTTCCGCGCTTTGCGCATCTGATGCCGTATTCCCGCTGGGATCACTCCCTCGGTGTCGCGCTGCTGCTCCTGAGATGGGGGCAGAGCAGGGAATGCGTGCTCGCCGGACTGTTTCATGATCTGATGACGCCGGTGTTCGCGCACTCCGTGGATTTTCTCAATGGTGACTATCTGAAGCAGGAATCCACGGAGGAGGGCCTGCTGGATCTGATCACGAATGACCGGGAAATCTCGGACTTTCTTGCGCAGCTCGGCATTGCGCCGAAGCAGGTCAGTTCTGACCGCATGTATCCGCTTCTGAACCAGGATGCTCCGCGTCTGTGCGCGGACCGGCTGGAATATTCCCTGGGGAACATGGTCAACTACGGGTTCGCTTCCGAAACGGAAATGGCGGAGATCATGGAAGATGTGGTTCCCGGGTGCGCCGAAGGCGGGATCATGGAACCCGTGTTTCAGCATCCGGAGCAGGCACTGGCGTTTTCGCAGAAGTCCCTTGCATGCTGCAGGGTCTATGTCTGCGATGAAGACCGGTATGCCATGCAGCGGCTGTCTGAAGTACTCGCGCTGGCAATTTCCAGAAACTGTCTGTCCAGGGAAGAGCTTATGGGACGCGAGCCGGAGGTGATCCGCCGGATGCATTCGGACCCTGCGGTGAAGCAGGCGTTTGATCGCTTTGTGAGCATGGAAGAACTGACACGGGCGGACTGGCCGGGCAGCGGGACAGGATGGAGAAGGATCCAGGCGAAAAAGCGTTACATGGATCCACTGGTCCGGGGAAGGGGACGCGTTTCTGAAATCTATTCAGAATATGCCGAGGAACTCGGCAGCTATCTTGCGCAGTCGCAGGATGTCTGGCTGACGGACATCCGGGACGCAGGCACATAAAAAGCAGGCTCGTGCGAGCCTGCTTTTTGTATCCGATGGTTTACTTGAGGAATCCGTTGATGATCTGCTCTTCCGCCTCGGCTTCCGTGAGCCCGAGGGTCATGAGCTTGATCAGCTGGTCTCCGGCGATCTTTCCGATGGCTGCCTCGTGCACCAGAGCGGCATCCACGTGATTGGCTTCCAGTCCGGGCACGGCGAGAATCCGGCCCTGATCCATGATGATGGAATCACATTCCGTATGTCCGTGGCAGGGTGCGTTGCCGATAATCTTGGCGTCAAACTTCTGATAGGATGTGTCCCTGGCTACGCTGCGGGAGACCACGTCCGCGCTGGCGCCTTCACCGTCAAGCGTGACGAGATAGGTGGAGATGGCACGCTGGCTGCCGTGCGTCATCAGGCGCTCACGCACATTGAGTCTGGCATTGGCCTTCAGGTTTGCGGTTGTGGTGCGCTCCGTGTCATCCACGCCCTTGATCTGCACCATTTCCATTTCCATGACGCTGTTTTCTTCCATATACACTTCCGTACCGGGATTCAGAATGCGCTTTCCGGTACCGGTGCCGGAGCCGTAGTGCTTTTCCACATACTTGACTCTTGCGTTCCGACCCACATAGAAGCGGTGAATGCCGTCGTGCTCCGAGTCCTTGGGTCCGCAGTTGTCAATTCCGCATCCGGCCACAATGACCACATCACAGTCTTCGCCGATAAAGAAATCGTTGTACACCAGTTCCTTGAGTCCGCTCTTGGTCATGACCACGGGGATATGCACGGATTCATTTTTGGTGCCGGGCTGGATATGGACTTCCAGACCGCTCACATCCGTTTTGGACACGATCTGGATGTGCTCTGTGGACTGACGTCCCGCAGACTCACTGTTGGAGCGGATATTGTAGGCGCCTTCCGGCACCTCGTGCAGGTCAGCCACCTCACGGAGGAGGCGCTTCTGGATTTCATCGAGCTGAATCATGCTGTATTACCTCCTCATGAAAGCTGCTTGCAGGTAGGAATGGCGCTGGAGGTGCCGATGAGCCCGGGCAGCACTTCGTCCCTGGGTCCGGATTTCTCAATGGCACCGCCGGAGAGCACCACGATCTCGTCGGCAATGGAGAGAATCCGCTCCTGATGCGAAATAATGAGGATGGACGATTCCTTGATGTCCTTGCGCATGCTCTCAAACACATCAATGAGATTCTGGAAGCTCCACAGGTCAATGCCGGCTTCGGGCTCATCAAAGATGGAGAGGACGGGGGCCTTGGCGAGAATGGTGGCAATTTCAATCCGCTTCAGTTCGCCGCCGGAAAGGGAGGCGTTGATTTCGCGGTTGATATAATCCCGCGCGCACAGGCCGACGGCGGACAGATACTTGCAGGCATCCACGGGCTTCATGGGACTGCCGGCTGCAATGCGGATAAGATCCAGCACCTGGAGGCCCTTGAAACGGACGGGCTGCTGGAAGGCAAAACCGATGCCACGGCGGGCACGGTCGGTAATGGACAGATCTGTGATATCCTCACCGCGGAAAAAGATCCGGCCGTTAACCGGCTTTTCAATGCCTGCGATGAGACGGGCAAGCGTGGACTTTCCTCCGCCATTGGGCCCGGTAATGACCACAAGCTTCCCGCTGGGAACGGTCAGGGAAAGGTCATGGATGATTTCTTTTTCATTTCCTTCCTCATCGACCTGGAAGGTGAGGTTTTTGAGCTCGAGCATGTCATTCCTCTTCTTCTGATAATAAGTCGGGGCAAACCCCGTTTTCTGAGTATACACAAATTATCCGGGTTCATCAATGCCGGGAAGGAAGATTATTCTCCGGACTGACACCGGGAAAGCCTGATTCGGCGCCGGAAGCATGGAAAACAGGTATGGCAGGGAATGGAATGTGGCACAGCCTGCGCAGCAAACGGGTGGAAAAACTAACTATTTTGCGATATAGCAAAAGTGCACTGGAATGTGCACGTGCCGCTGATGATTGTATAAAATGGTTGAAATTGGAAGGAAAAGACACCATAAATGATTGAATTTGTCCTTTTGGCATGATACAATCCTTTTTAGTTGAGAAACCGAATAGGCAATGTCAGTTTTTGCCTGCAAGGAGGCTTTGTATGAAAAGGGCAGAACGGGTGGCCGTATATGGGAAAGGAATGGAATACTGGCGCAGGCTGGGAATTGATCTTGCCAAGACCAAATGGCTGTATATCATGATGATTCCCGGTATCATTTATTTCCTGGTGTTCAAATACCTTCCCATGTGGGGCATTATCATCGGATTTGAAGAATACTCTCCCTTTCTGGGACCGTTTAACAGTCCGTGGAAAGGTCTGTACTGGTTCAAACGCTTCTTTGCGACCAAGAAGTGGGTTGACTATCTCTCCAATACCCTGATTCTTTCATTTATGAGCATCATTTTCACATTCCCCGCGCCCATCATTCTGGCGCTGATGCTCAACGAAATCCGCAACATGCACTATAAGAAGGTCACACAGACGCTTCTTTACATGCCCCACTTCATTTCCATCGTGATTGTGGTTTCCATTACCTATGTTATCTTTGGCACAGACGGCATTATCTATAAGCTGACCACGCAGATGCTGGGGCGGTCCATAGACTACCTGGGCGATCCGAAAGTGTTCCGCTGGATGATTGTGGGCCAGAGCATCTGGAAGGAAACAGGATGGGGCACCATCATTTTCCTTGCGGCACTGACGAATGTGGATACGCAGCTTTATGAAGCGGCCATGATTGACGGTGCCAACCGTGCACAGCGCCTGTGGCACATCACGCTTCCGGCCATCCGTTCCACCATCGTGCTGATGCTGGTTCTGAGAATGGGCAGCGTTCTGGATACGGGCTATGAACACCTGATCCTGATGTCCAATGCATTGAACCGTTCCGTGTCCCAGACCCTTGACGTGTTTGTGTATCAGAATGGTATTGTTAACGGCCAGCTGTCCTATACGACAGCTGTCGGTCTGATGAAGAGCCTGGTGTCCGTCATTCTGGTTGTGACTTCGAACAAGATCGCTCACGCGCTTGGCGAAGAAGGCCTGTATTAAGAAAGAAGGCGAGCAGTATGGCAAAGAAAAAAATCGATGAAGCGACTGTCCAGCTGAATGGAAAAACACTGACGATCGGAAGCGGCCCTGTGGGCGTT
>CACYNZ010000241.1 GCA_902775835.1 uncultured Eubacteriales bacterium
GTGGAACGCTGCGTGGATCTGCACTGGACACGGTTCAATCCGCAGGTGGAAATGACAGGACTTCTGGGCATTCCGGTGACTGCCGGAAACGATGCCAATATGGCAGCCTACGGCGAGTACTGGAAGGGTGGCGGCAAGGATTATGCAAGCCTGATGTTCATTACACTGGGCACTGGTGTGGGTGCCGGCATTATCCTGGAAGGCGGACAGATGCTGTATGGCGCGAAGGGCCTGGGCGGGGAGATCGGACATACCGTGATCTGCCCGGAAGAAACACTGCAGTGTACCTGCGGCCATTACGGATGTCTGGACCAGCTGGCGTCTGCGACGGGCATTGTCAGGAATGCACACCGTTTTCTGGAAAAGGACAGCAGGCCTTCCCTGCTAAGAGATCAGGCGGACTTCAGCTGCGCAGATGTCTTTGGTGCGGCAAAGGCGGGGGATGCGGTGGCGGAAGAGGCTGTCACATACTGTCTTTCCTATCTTGGAAAGTCCATTGCGTATGCCAGCTACATAGTAGATCCTGAAGTGTTCATTCTCGGCGGCGGCGTATCCAATGCGGGACAGTATATGATTGATATTGTGGAAAAGATTTACCATGAGAATGCACAGCTGGCAGACACTTTTTCCGATATCCGTCTGGCATCCCTGGGAAACGATGCAGGCATGATTGGGTGCGCCGGTGTGGCGATCCACGCCGCGCAGTGAAGTCTGTGAAGCCGGAACTGACAGTGTGAGAGGATGTGGGATCATGGAATCCAGGATTCTGAAAAACCGGTTTCTGAGCGTGACTGTTCTTCCGGAAAGGGGCGGCAAACTGGCATCCCTGCAGTATGTTCCCACCGGAACCGAACTGCTTGCCCAGCCGCCCTGCGGTTTTCCGGCACTCAGGCCGGGCATGCCTTTTGAAGAAGGGGATGCGTCCGGGTTTGATGATGTGTTTCCGTCCATGGGCGAAAAAGCATGCATGGGACGCTGGGAGGAAGTACCGGACCACGGCATGGTATGGACCATGCCCATGCAATGCTGCGGGGAAGGGAAAAATCTGAGCCTTCAGTTCTGCGCCGAGGGCTGGGATTACCGGAAGACAGTGCAGCTGGACGGCAGCTCGCTGATCCTTTCGTGGACAATCCGGAATGTATCAGACAGGGCAATGCCGTATACCTGGGTGTGCCACTGTCTCTGGCAGCTGGATGATGACATGCGGTTTTTCTATCCGGACGCGGATATGGTGGATGTGATGGACCCGGAAGAAAAAAAGTGCGATGCAGTTCTTCAGCCCACCCGGGATGGAAGTATGGCAAAAACCTACACTGCCGGGCGCATTCGTGAGGGGCGGTGCGGCTGCATGTGGCCGCGGCGCACACTGAAGATGACGATGGAATGGGACGCGGAAAAGCTTCCGTATCTGGGCTTCTGGATCACCAATGGAGGATGGCGCGGAGACCGGAATTTTGCCTTTGAACCCTGTCTCTCCTTTTATGACAGCCTTGCGCGAAGCGACGCTTCCGGAACCCTGCGGGTCATGCGGGCAGGGGAAGCAGCGGAGTTTGAAATCCGGATCCGGATCGAGGAAATCTGACCGCAACCAGGTCATGGACCGGGTGAGCGGCAGATAAGCGGGGAGGAAATACGATGATTTATCAGGACAGCAGGTTCCTTGTACTGCAGACAAACCACTATTCCTATGTGATTTCCCTGAATGCACCGGCGCCTCTGGGCATCTACTGGGGACCGAAGATCGATGCCCGGGACGCTGAATGTCTGCATCCGCTCAATGACAGGTCATCCTTTGAACAGGAAATGTGGCGTGCTTCCCTTGAGTATCCGGCTTTTGACGGAAGAACGTTCGGCACGGTTGCGCTTCAGGCGGAGTGTCCGCTGTTTCTGACAACAGCCGGTGTGGAAGCAGACGGCGAGGAGGTGCGGATCCACCTGGAGGATGCCCGGGCGGGGATTCGGGTCACCCTGGAATACCGGGTATACCCGGAGTTTGACACAATACGCAGGAGTGTCAGTATTTCTGCGGTGAATGAGCCTGTCAGGGTACGGAAGTTTTTTACGGCATCCGTGCCGCTGCCGGAAGGCGCAGTGACGGCGCAGTATGTAAGCGGATGCTGGGCAGGGGAATTCCGGCGTTTTCGTCAGCCGATAGGTCCCGGGATGCTGACGCTTGAAAATGCAAAAGGCATGTCCGGTCCGGACAGCAGCCCGTTCCTGATGCTCACGGAGTCCGATATGGAGGAAAGCGGGAACGCATATGCCGCAATGCTTGAGTGGAGCGGACCATGGACCATGCAGGTGAAACGTGAGATTCTGGGCGGAGGAAGGCTCGCCGGCGGCTGGAATGCGCGGGATCTGAATATCGACCTTCAGCCGGGAGAGGGCCTGAAGTCACCGGCAATGTATCTTTCGGCGTCGCCCTGCGGTATCGGGGGCCTGAGCCGTACGATGCATGATCTGGAACGCTGTGAGATTGCACGCCCGAGACATGCGCGCAGGGTATTGTACAATTCATGGGAGGCCACAGAGTTTCAGGTCCGGTGTGAGGAGCAGATGGCCCTTGCGGAGCGTGCGGCGCAGCTGGGCGTGGAACTGTTCGTGATTGATGACGGATGGTTCGGCCAGCGCAACAGCGATCGGGCAGGGCTGGGCGACTGGTATGTGAATCCGGAGAAGTTCCCGGACGGGCTGGAAGTGCTGATTGAACGGGTGCATGCGCTGGGCATGAAGTTTGGAATCTGGGTGGAACCGGAATCTGTGAACCCTGACTCGGACCTGTACCGCGCACATCCGGACTGGATTTTCCGCCTGCCGGGCAGGGAACCGGTTACCATGCGGAATCAGTATCTTCTGGATATGGGAAAGCCGGAGGTGGAAGCCTTTGCTCTGAACATGCTCAGAGACCTCATGAGCCGTTACCGGATTGATTATTTTAAGTGGGATATGAACCGTCCGCTGACGGATGCAAGTGAAGAGATTGCGCCTATGGCACGGGAAAAGCAGGTGCTGGCAGTCTACAGAATCCTGGAAAAGCTGCGCAGCGAATATCCGGATCTGGATATTGAAGCGTGCAGCGGGGGCGGAGGACGTGCGGATATGGGCATGATTTCACGTACGGATCAGTTCTGGGTCTCGGATAACACAGATCCCTATGACCGCCTCAGGATCCAGGAGGGCTCTTCCCTGTGTTATGCACCGGTGTATACATCATGCTGGGTGACGGATACACCGGCATGGGCGCACAAGAAAGGCCGGGACAGCCTGAAATACAAGTTCCATGTGGCCATGATGGGTACGCTTGGCATAGGCGCGAATATCAACCGGTACAGTGATGAACAGATGAAGGAAGCGGCGGAGTGGATCGGGAAATACAAGAAGATCCGGGCTCTGGTGCATGAAGGAGATCTGTACAGGCTGGCCCTGCCGTCGTGTGCCAATATCTGTGCCAATATGTTTGTGGCCAAGAACCGGGAAGCCTTTGTGCTCTTTGCGTTCCTGCATGCTCAGGAATACGGTGATCGTTGTCCACGCCTGTATTTGAGGGGACTGAATCCGGACTTCCTGTATGTCTGTGAGGAAACCGGAGAGAAACGCTATGGAAGCACACTTATGCATGCCGGAATTGAGCCTGGACTCCGCGGGGACTTTGACAGCCTTATGATGCACTGGACAGCAGCAGAAGAAACCGGAGAAAAGGACTGAGAACCGTGAGGGTACTGTCTATTGGCAACAGTTTTTCCCAGGATGCACAGTACTATCTGCATGACCTGAGCATCCAGGAAGGCAGAGAAATTGAGTGTATCAACCTTCTTATTGGCGGGTGCCCTCTGAAACTGCACTGGGAGAATGCGGCTTCGGACGCAAAAGCCTACACGATGGAAGTAAATGGCAAGACTCTGCCGGAATCCGGGCTGGTTTCCATCCGGGAAATGCTTGAAGCGAAAGAATGGGATGTCATAACGCTTCAGCAGGCAAGTCATGACAGCGGACAGTTTGAAACGTATGAGCCCTATTTGACAGATCTGGCAGACTATATACGGAAATTAGTGCCTGGAGCGCGCCTGATGATTCAGGAAACCTGGGCATATGAATTGGACAGCGATCATCCGGAATTCCAGAGATATCAGAAGAACCAGAGCGTAATGTATGCTGCACTCAGGAACGCATACCGGCGGGCTGCTGAGAGTATCCACGCACCGCTGATTCCGGTGGGGGATGTCGTTCAGGCACTGCGTAGTCTTCCTGAGTTTGACTATGCGCACGGCGGATTATCCCTCTGCCGGGACGGATTTCATCTGAGCATGTCACTGGGCCGGTATGCAGCTGCAGCAACGTGGTACATGGCTTTGCAGAAAAAGGCAGCCGTCGGGAAAATGGTTCCGGAATTGTTCAGTGATGAGGAAAGAAAGCTGATTCCGCTGGTGGTGGAAACAGCAAAGCACGTTCTGTTCGCTGATTGTATGTGAAAGATACTCTTTGCTGTCTGTCGGGGATAAAGCCGGACATACTGGAGAATCCGTTTGACTGCCAATACTGGACAGGATAATGCCGCGCATTCCCCCTGCTCCAGACGGAAGTTGGCGTGGGAAAATTTGATGCTTTGCTTTATGCAATGATATAAGTCCGAATTTAACAGTTGAGGAAAGTCAAAAGTCTGAGAAGCCCTATAACACGGGCATTCTCAGACTTTTGTTGTCCAAAGACATGTTGTATGGTGTCCTCTGGTCAGAGATTTAGGCTTTCATCAAGTGATAAAGACGCGGGAATCTGACCGGCAGTAAGAACGGGCGGAAAAGTCGATGAAGCCCCGTATACCTCCTGCTCCAGACGGAAGTTGGCGTGGAAAAATACGAAGAAAATAACATACAGGCAAAATGAAATAAGAATTACTTGCTAATCATATCATAAATCACTATAATGTAGTCAAGATGACCAGGTATTCTTTTCTGAAAAAGGGAGGTGGCTTTCTGATGGAAGTGAGTATACTGGAAGCAAAGACGAATCTGTCTGCAATTATATCAAGCCTTGAGAGCGGAAAAGAGGATATGATCATTATTTCAAAGTACGGGAAACCTGTTGTAAAGATGACGAAATACTCTGCCTCTCCGGTTTCCAAAAGAATCGGGATAGCAAAGGGAAAGATACAATCACCGGATGATATTGATCTCTATAATAATGAAATTGCTGAAATGTTTGGAGAAACAACATGAAGCTGCTACTTGATACCCATATCCTGATTTGGGCGCTCAATGATGATGCAAGATTATCACGAAAGGCACGAGATCTGATTCTTGATGAAAGTAATGATATTTATTACAGCATTGTTTCGCTTTGGGAAGTGGCGATCAAACACTTAATTCATCCGGAACATATGCGATTTTCAGCATTGGAATTGGCGCAATGCTGTGAAGATGCTGGTTTTCTTTCTCAGGAAATACGCAGCAACCATATTTTTGCGTTGGAGACTCTTAGACGGAGAGAAGATGCACCATCTCATCATGATCCGTTTGATAGAATGCTGATCTCTCAGGCAAAAGCAGAAAAGATGTTTCTCGTAACACATGACTCCCTGATACCAGAATACGAAGAGAAGTGCATTATTTCCGTATAAAACTCGATATTCTCCTGGCATAAAGCGCGGCGAACCCGCGCTTTATGCCAGGAGCTATGTTTTCTCAAAAATGTAGCAACGAGAAGGAAATACCTCTCACTATGTCGTAAATATATCAACAATCAGCACAGCGTATAGGTCAAAGCCTCCAG
>CACYNZ010000242.1 GCA_902775835.1 uncultured Eubacteriales bacterium
GGAATAGCTCTCTACCAGCCGGGGATTGACCAGGCGGTCGCATCCGCGTTCCTTCAGCCAGCGGATTGTCTCGCTGAAAATGATGTCCGCGCCGAGCGGTTCTCCGTCGCGCTGCTTTGCCGACAGATAGCTGCTGGGATGCGGCATATCCGCTCCCGGCAGATCAGGGAGCGGTCCGAACTCATCCGTACCGTCCAACTCGGCGATGGGAAGGTCCATGACCTGCGCAGCCTTGCCACGAGCGATTTTATCGGCCAGCGCATCCGGTTTATCACCGGCGCGGACGCGCCTGCCGCCTCTGTTGGTTCCGTCTTTTGCCATAAAATCTCCTCGTATTCAAAAGTAGGGTAGTTATTACCCGAAAATTGATTGCAACGCCGATTTTTCTGCATATAATAAATACCGTGATCACACCAATCCCAGTGAAAGGAGCCACCACCGATGAGACCCACCCAGCAAACCACCTACGATTATTCCCAGCTGATTCTGGCAGCGAAGAAGGAGTCGCAGTATAAGGATTTCTCATCCTTCATCGATGAGAAGATCCACCAGACCCGCGACCGGTATTATGACGGCGAAGCGCACAGTTTCAACCGATTTACATTGGCCAATATGATTGGCATAGATCCCAGCACTCTCACAAAGATCATTAACAGATCTCAGGGAACTCGGAAGCGGGATATTATTATCGCCCTCTGCTTTGCCCTTCAGTTGAGCGAGAGTGAAACAACACAGGCACTGAATCTGTATCCCATGGCACCATTGAATCCTAACAACCTGAGAGACTTGGTCATCATTCATGCCCTCCACGATGGTGTTTCTGTGAGGCAGTTGGACGACATCCTTACAACCCACGGCTTACCGCAACTCAACATCCTGCGGAGCGACAGGAAGAGCGAGGACCGTTCCTTCTACTATCCGCATGAAGCAGCCGCATATGAAGAAATCTCCGTGGACGTTCTGCCGTACTGTGTCGCTGGCGATGATTCGGATCGTTCCCTGGATGACCGTTACCGCCCGGACCGATATGATTATCACAGCAAGATGATCATTCAGCGAAAGGGCAAGGACGGTCCACAGTACCGTATATCACGTGACGACTATGGAGAGTACGAGATCGAACTCCGCGAAGGCGACGAATGGAAATGTCTGTATACAAACGATCAACTACGGCAGATGTACGAGAATGTCGGACCTTGCAAAGACCCAGAACTGCTTATCGAAATCACCCGGCTGAAGGAATACACCGACCGTAGGGCCCGGTATGTGCACAGCATGTGTAACGACACACGGAACTATGGATCTCGTTTCGACGCAATCAACGACCACGGACGGTTGATGCTTTATGGCGAAGGGTTTGGATTCGACGCGCCGGAACTCTCCGAGTACTTTCAGTTGGAGGTTTCATCAGACAGCTGTCTGTTCACCGTTTCCAATACCAGCAAATTCCTGGAAAGGTACCTGGGGCCGGAAGCGTGGATGAAGCTTTACGGAACACTGCCTGTGCCAATCGTCCGGAGCTTTACGACGCTGGATGAGATTCCCAATCAGCGTTGGCGCGCACAGTTTCAGGCTCTCCTGCAAGGTGCATGCGACTTGCTTGACCAACTGAGAGATCGTAGGCTGTTCATCTTCAACGCCCGAGCCTGGATCGATATTGACCAGCTTATGCACGCTTACCATGTGGAAGATGCCTTTGAATGCTATCAACCGGATGACATGCCCTACGAAATCGTGCCGAAGAAAGACCAGATCACCGGTCCTGATGGAAACCCGGTCACCGTTGATGATCTATACCGTGCATCTGAACTGGGCATCTCCACACTGGAAGACCTCTGCGCTATCCGCACCCGCTGCGGCTCACTTGAACAATTTCTTCAAATCAACGCGCTCACAGAGCAGAAAGGAAATACCCATGAGTAATAAGACGAACCCCAACCATAGCAACAATGCAGTCGCTCGCACCGATAATCATGACGTCGCCAAGAAGGCTGGCAGCCAGAGCATGGACGAGAAGTACCGTGAACAGTTCACAGGACTCGCCTTGGATACGGGCCGAGGCATCATCAACAGCATCAAAGAGAATGCAGGCGATTACAAGATGATCAGTGAAGATAAGAACATGTCGCCGGTTGACAAGGCACTGGGAAAGCGCAAGGTTCTGGCCGCCGATATTGGACTGGGTGCTCTTGGTACCGGTAGTGTGCTTGGTCTGGTGTGGCTTGCAAAGAAGGTCTTTGCGGCTTGACCGGGAACGGAGGAGTTGTGGAAACGCAGCTCCTTTTTTCTTCAGAGGTCAATACCCTGTTTGAACCGGCTTTTTTCTGCGCGAGAGTGGGGCGCGGTCTTTTAGCTTTCGTTTTGTAGAGATTTTGACCGCCCCTCCCGTCAGGATTCAGTAGTGGTATTCCGGATACTGGTCCTCGTTGCGCGTCTTCACGTCGTGGTGGTGCTTACACAGCGGCTGCCAGTTCGACCGATCCCAGAAAAGCTCCGGATCACCACGATGGGGACGGATGTGGTCAACGACCGTCGCCAGAACATACTTGCCTTCGCGTTCGCACACCACGCACAGTGGATGGACGCGGAGGAACTGTTTTGATTGGCGTTGCCACTTAGAACCGTAGCCACGCGCTGCAGCAGACCGTGTGTCTTCCGGATGCAGACCGGCGTGTTCGTCACAGTACTTCCTGCCCTTGGGCACCAGCCTGGAACAGCCCGGATGCCTGCAGGGATGGTCTGGGAACCTTGGCATCCGGAACACCTCCTTCAGTTTCCAGCGGAGCATATACCAGCACGCTTCCAGCGCGCCGACCTTCCTGTACGGCACAAGCCCCGCCTCCATTGAAAAAGGCCAGAGCCGGGTGCCCGGTCCTGACCTTCGATTTTTGCAGCTTAATACTATCATAGGAGGCTACTCTCAATCTCTCTCTTTTCCTCTCATGTATCGGAGAGCGGGAGTATTTCCTCCACAGCTGCCAGCGCCGTATCATGCATCCGGTAAATGTGCTGAATGCTGTAGTGCATGTCCACGGCGATCTTCTCCCAGGAAAGAAAGCACAGATACCGCTTTTCCAACAGCGCCTGAAGCTCCACGTCTTCCACGGCTTTGACGGTCCCCATGATTTCTTTCTTCAGTTCTACCAACCGGTCGATGTCCGTCTGCAAGCTCTCCTGAAGCTCCAGGATTTTCATGACGCAGTCTTCTACGCGGGACCGGCCTTTGTTGGGATTGCGAGGCATGTCCGACAGTGCCGCCGTACAGCTTGTCGCCAGTTCGTTGAGGGATTCGATCTGCTGGATTTTTGACTTGATCCGCATGTCCAGGAAACGGGCCTGGCCGAGGTATGCTTTAGCTGTCATACAATTTCTTCTCCTTCCGCAGTTGCGAGATGAGGAGCTCAGCATCCAGACTCGTCAGCACACCATACCATTCGGAACGGAAGAACTTCTCCAGTTCAGCCAGGTCATCGGGATCGTCCGTCATGCGGTAGTCTTTGACAGCCTGTTCGATGATGGCGTTTGCAAGTGCCTGATATGGGTCCATCGCTGTACCTCCGATCAGTGTTCCGCTCGGATTGGCACAGGTTGGCTTTGGTTTTCATTGATTGTCATCTGATGTTCAGGTCAGCTTTGACCGCCTCGATCAGGGCGGCCTGCGTTTTATCCTTGGCCTGCAGGGCTTTCAGGATGCGCTCGTCGATGGTGCCCTTCGTCACGATATGCTGGATCACCACCGTTCTGGCGTTCTGGCCCTGACGCCACAGGCGGGCGTTGGTCTGCTGGTACAGTTCCAGGGACCATGTCAGTCCGAACCATACCAGAGTGGAGCCACCGGACTGCAGGTTGAGGCCATGACCGGCGGAGGCGGGATGGATGACGGCCACCGGGATTTCGCCTTTATTCCAGTCCGCGATGTCCTTACTGGATTTCAGTTCCCGGACGGTGAACCGGTTCCTGATCCGCTGGAGGTCATGCCGGAACCAGTAGGCCACCAGCACGGGCTTGCCGTTGGTGCTTTCGATGATGTCCTCCAGGGCATCCAGCTTCCGCTCGTGAAACTCGATCACATCGCCAGTATCCGCATAGATCGCGCCGTTGGCCAGCTGGGCCAGTTTCTGCGTCAGGGCGGCAGCGTTGGCGGCGGTGACCTCGCCATCGGGCAGCTGCAGGATGAGTTCCTGCTTCAGGTCAGCATACCGCTCAGCCTCATCCTCAGACAGCCGCACTTCGTATTGCGTTGATACCAGTTCCGGCATTTTCAGGTGGTCAGTGGATTTCATGGAAATCGTGATATCCGAGATTTTCCGATAAATCGCCTCCTCAGCGTAGGGCAGCGGCTTGTAGGAGTAGACGATGTCGCCATTCCGCTTGTCCGGGGTGAAGTACTCATATCGGTACTGCGTGATGAACCGCCCGAGGCGCTCGCCCAGGTCCAGCAGCCGGAATTCTGCCCACAGGTCCATGAGACCGTTGGAACTGGGTGTGCCAGTGAGCCCGATGACCCGTTTGACGGTGGGCCGGACACGCATCAGGACCTTGAACCGCTTGGACTGGTGGTTTTTGAAGGATGACAGCTCATCGATCACCACGGTATCGTAGTCGAAGGGAAAGCCGCTCTCCTCAATCAGCCAGGCGAGGTTTTCCCGGTTGATGATCGTGATGTCGGCGCTTTGCATCAGGGCGGCACGGCGCTCCCTGGCGCTGCCGACCGCTACGGTATAGGTCAGATGCTGCAGATGCGCCCATTTTCCGATCTCGGCGGGCCATGTGTCTCGGGCAACGCGGAGAGGTGCGACGACCAGCACGCGGTGAGCCACAAAGCTGTCGAACAGCAGGTCCGCGATGGCAGTCAGGGAGATGACCGTTTTGCCCAGACCCATATCGAGCAGGACTGCAGCTATGGGATGGGTCTCAATGTAGTCGATGGCATACGCCTGATAGTCATGAGGTAAAAAGTTCATCCAGGATACCTCCGATCTGGCTTGCGTCATCCAGGACATATACGGCAAATCCCAGATCCCGCAGAAGCCGATGCCTTGCCGCCTGCAGCGGACGCGGCTTTTTGCCGGGAGCCTTGACTTCCACAAAGGCCATATGCCCGCCCGGCATCAGGACGATACGGTCCGGCATGCCGTCGAAGCCTGGGCTCGTGAACTTCGGTGCCAGACCGCCGCGCTGCCTGACCGTCTCAGTAAGTTTTGCCTCTATTTTCTTCTCTCGCATGGTCGCTCTCCATCAGGATTGAAGTCGTGGTGATGGTCGATTGAGGTTATATCCGCAACTTTTCTTATAAGCTGTTTTTTGGGCCTCTAAGGATAGTTATAGAAATAACTGTCATCGACCATCACCCTTCCGGTTCAGCTCTTCAAAAAGTCAGACTTCAAGCGGATTCCACGGACAATGACACCAGTCTTGGTGCGCTTCTTCTCAAAACCGGCAAGCTCAATGGCCGTATAGAAATCCGTCGTGCTGCGGATATACTCACCGACCTGGGTGCAGTAGGCGCGATATTCGTTGTAGAACTCGCCGGACTTGGCGGTATAGGTCGGATCAATCTCACAGCATTCCTCCAGGAACTGCGCAAGCCAGTCGTTGTTTTCCTTATACCGCCTGATCGCCTCCACCACGACCTTGGGCTGCGATATCCTGTAATCCTTGGCGATCACCCTGCGGGCACCTTCGATAATCCACGACAGGATCGCCCCGCCGCATTTCTTATACAGGTAGTCCGCGTAATTCTTGATGTCGCTGTTG
>CACYNZ010000243.1 GCA_902775835.1 uncultured Eubacteriales bacterium
CTTCACAATTTTCCCGAACGGCATGCCATACGCATGCTCAGAATGCCATTCCTCGACAATATACTGCGGATCAATCTCCTTTGGCACAATCTCCATGAAGCGCTTATAGTCCGCACGCATCATGCCGAGATCGAGATCGTCATCCCACGGGATGACGCCCTTATGCCGGACAGCGCCGAGCATGGTCCCGGATTCAAGAAAATACTCAATGCCGTGCTTCTCGCAGATCCTGCGCACTTCTTTGGCCATTTCCAGCTGGATTTTCTGAACCTGCAGCAGTTCCTCATTTGTCATGGTTGTTTCCCCCCAAAGTCTTTCAGCAGCCTGATCACAACGGCAGGGTTTGCCCCGCGGATCATGATCCTGTTGTTTGGCATAATAGGACGGATGATATATCCGAGAATAACGTTCGTAAAGATCTGTGTAATCAGGGATGCGAGCGCTGCGCCGTTGATGCCCATGGGCGGAATCAGGAAATAATTCAGAATCACATTGGCAAGCGCGCCGAACAGATTGATCTTCCACAGATGCTTCTGCTGGTTTTCCGCAAGAATCCAGATATTGCGGACAGAACCCAGATAGGCAAACGTGGTATACCATACCACAATCCGGAGGGCAGGAATGGACGGCGCATACTCAGCGCCATAAAGAATGTTGATAATCACACCGGCAAACCCGGTCATCAGCACGCTCTGGAGCAGGGACAGGTAGATCACAACCGAATACAGCAGCTCCAGCCGGCTCTCAAACTTCACAGTGGATTCTTTCCTGCCCTCAAAAATGGATGGGCGCATCGAATCGATGATCGCCACAAACACAAAGCTGGAAAGGCCGGCACAGGTAATGGCCGCCGAATAGAATCCGGTGTCTGCGGAACTGAGCATCAGCTTGATCATGATCTTGTCCGTCTGCGCAAAGATGGTCACCATCATGCCGGAGACGATATAATACCTGCTTTTGCTCAGAAGGCGCCTGGCCATGTCTTTGGAAAAGGAGAACTGTCTGCCGCCGAGCTTTTTGTACATCATGATATTGCCCACGCCGATCAGCAGAAAATCAAGCGCCTGTGAAAGTGCGAACCACCGCACGCTCTTGCCGGTGGCAAGCAGAAACACGCGATAGGCGGCCACTGCCACGTAGGCACAGAACATGATAATGGAGGTATATTTGGAGCGAAGCTTGGCCTGAAACCAGTAGCTGGTCAGTTCAAGTACCTGAAAAATCAGAGAAATGGAATACAGAAAACAGACAACAATCGTTTCCGGCTCGCCGGCATTGGCGATGGATGTGAAAGCGAGCACGCCGAGAATACAGAAAGCGGATGAGATCAGGCTCAGGGCAATCGTCGTGCCCAGGATCCTGCCTTCTTCCTCCGGCTTGTTCACGATCTCCTGGACAAGGATATTGCTGAAACCCAGCTGCATGATGGGGGCAGTAAAGGCAACAACCGACCCCGCGTAATTGATGACGCCGTAGTTGTCCGGTCCCAGATACCGTGCCGTCAGCATGCCGACCACAAGATTGATCAGCATCTGTGCGACGCGGCAGGCTATGATCCATGAGGCGTTTTGAAAAACCTTGTTTTTCAGCAATTGGTTCATTGTTCACCTTCTCAGTGCATCATGTGCGTCCACTGCACGGAAGCAGACGCCCTTCCCGCTCTTTTTCCGCTTCCGCAGAACAGATCATGAAGAAGCGAGCACATCCGCATACACGCGCATCAGTTGGCTGTAATTGTCCTCCGGTCTGTACTTGTCCTCATAATCCCTGCGCGCGTTCTCTCCGAGCGATGCGCACATGGCCGGATTCTCCCAGACTTCCCGGATCACCTGGACAAACCTGTCCACATCGCCAAGCGGCACCTTGCGGCCGTTGAATCCGTCACAGATCGCTTCACTCGAAAAGCCCAAGTCCGTTGCAATGATGCCTTTCCCGAGGGACTGGGCTTCAATCTCCACCATGGAGCAGCCCTCATACCATATGGACGGGAATACGACAAACTCCCCGCCTTTTACGATCGACAGGCATCTGTCATGCTGTGTATAGCCCAGATAATAGACATTCTGCCGCTTTTCCGCCCAGGCAGCGAACTCTTCCTCAAGCGGGCCGCCGCCCATGACCACAAGCGGAATATCCGGGATCCTGTCCCAGATCTTCATCAGAATTCGAATACCTTTTTCCTCCCCGATGCGCCCATAGAACACCGCGTAGCGCCCGGGAATACTCTCCACTTTCAGCGGTTTCAGAGCCGCTTCCGCATCAGGAACGAAATTGTACTTCTTCACAATCTTCCGGCTGTCAAAACCAATCTCTGTCAGCAGCCGGATCTGGTTATCGTTCAGGCATATATAGCGGTCAATCTGCCGGTAAAAACTCTTCCGGAGCCTGTGATACTTGAAAATGCCTGCCACAATCAGGCTCTGAAGCTTTGAATTCTTGAAGCATCCGTATCTGCACATGCGCAGATAATGCCCGTCTCCGCACTCATTGCACAGCTCCGTGCCGCGGAGCGATGTGGCGCAGGGGCAGACAAAGCGGGTATCGTGAAGCGTGGCAATCACAGGCACATGCATGCTCTTCGCGGCATACAGCACAGAGGGAGAAAGCAGCGGAAAAAAGGTGTGCACATGGACAACATCCGGTTTTTCCCTGGCAATCAGCGCTTTTACATTCCTGTAGTTTTTCCCTGACCACAGCATGCCGGCTGTCGCCTGAACCTTTCCCCACGCGCCCGCCTGATCAAACTCATCATTAGACACGGTATACCTGGCCACGGTATGGCCGTGATCCTCCAGCAGCCGTGTTTCACTCTTGAAAACCTGATCGTCACCACTCGCGGATCCTTTTCTGTGGTAATTGTGAATCGCCAGTATTTTCATGATTTCCTCGCTTCACATCCGTTTTACGGATTTACTTGCCTTCTGCCGCAATGCCTTTCAGAACATCTTCGAGGCTTTCCCGTTTGTGATCCAGGCCCAGGCGGCTACGAAGCGCGACCAGTTTGTCAATCAGCACGCTCTTTGCATACATGATCCGGCACTGCAGTTCCGTTTTTCCGACACTTTTATTCAGGCGGATCTTCTCCGGAAGCAGTTTGTTGACATAGTTCTTGTCGCTCACCCCGCCCATGGAATAGAACGCATAATAGAAGTCATCATACTGGAATACTGCTCCGCTTCTGAGAAACCGGAGAAGCAGTTCCCGGTCCATGATATACCTGTAGGAAAGATCAAACAATCCGTACTTTTCATAAGCCTGCCTGCGGATAAACACCGCAGGAAGCACCATGGTCATGGATTCATACAGCTTATCCGGATCCGGGTCCGTGCAGTAGCGCTTCCCGGTACCGTCCTGGAAATCGCGGATGCCGTGACCGAACAGGACATCGGTTTCCGGTTTCATTACCTTGGCCAGATGCTCCAGGGCACCCTCCTTCAGGCGGTCATCGGAATTGATGATGCCGACCACATCGCCGGTCGCAGCCCTGATGCCTTTATTGAACGCATCGGAAATGCCCTTGTCCTTTTCCGAAATCACTTTCGCGATTCCATCCCCGTACTTCCTGACAATATCCAGTGTTCCATCCGTGGATTTTCCATCAACGATAATATACTCCACATCCACGTTCTTCTGAGCCAGAACGCTCTGAATGGTTCTTTCAATCGTTGCCTCGCTGTTGAGGCATATCGTGATCATTGAGATCTTCACTTCTGCGTTCCCCTCCCGTTTTTCCGCTCCAGCATTTCCCTGTAAATACAGAGCAGTGTCTGATAATTGGCCGTACGGTCATGGGTCACCATTGCCCGCGCCCGGGCTGCCCTGCCATACTCCGCTGCCGTATCCGGATCCTGAAGCATGGCCGTCAGATAATAGGCAAGCAGGGAAACATCATCACAGCGGTATATGATGCCTTCCCTGCCGCTGCTCATCAGACTGCTGATCCCGCCCACATCGGAAGCAATGCACGGCATGCCCAGCAGCATGGCCTCTCCGAGCGAGTTGGGAGAGTTTTCACAGGAAGAGGGACAGACAAAAACGTTGGCCTGCTTATACTGCCTGACCATATCCTGTTCCGAGAGTTTTCCCAGGAAAACCACATGATCTTCAAGATGCTTTTCCCGGATCAGCTGATAGATATACTGCTGGTATATATTCAAATGTCCGGGACTGGCAAGGTTTTTGGGATTCTTTTCCGCGCCCACCGCATACAGGCGAATATCCGGAATCTGCTGCCTGGCAAGCGCCAGTGCCCTGAGCAGAAAATGGAATCCTTTGATCGGACTGTCAGACTGGGAAGCGAACAGCGTATTTTTCTCGCATTGAGCATAGTCCCACTGCTGCGTATAAAAAGCATCCCTGAGTGATTCATTGCACTTTCTGTACGCGGCCTGCGGGGCCATCCAGCCGGCGTATGCCCTGTCCCAGTCGGTTCTGCCTATGATATAATCCACGCTTTCCATGGCTTTCTGCTCATAGCGGATACGCTTTTTGAAGGACAGCATTCCATACTGCAGAAAATCTCTTCGGATCAGCGATCCGGGCGTAATCCGGTTCCGTATCCTGCCCGGCACCCCGTTCAGGAAAAAATCATAATACGGGGTGAGAATGCCCTGTATGGACAGAACCGTTGGAACGGAGTGCGAAGCAATCTCTGCCAGCGCACAGGAATGCATGTATTCCGTTCCATGGATATGGATAAGGTCCGGAGAAACTTCCGCGACAATGCGCCTGAGAACAGACTTCAGCGTCTCATAATTGGCAGGCGTGGTTCTCAGTTCCTTAAAGCCCACAAAATCCACATTGGATGACAGCTGGCCTTTCTCAAAATCCGCAGTGCACAAAGCGTCCGGATAGACAATGGTCAGGTGGATTTCCGGATCCTGAATCACCTTGTTCAGAACGCCTGTCAGCCATCCGCCCAGCGGATTCGGCGACCGCCCGAGTTTTTCGGAAATGGCGGGCAATTCGATGTTCACAATCCAAAGAACCCGCATCATACGTCTCTCACTTTCCTGGCCGGATTCCCCGCCCAAATCTCATTGTCCGGAACCTGTTTCGTCACAACGGAACCGGCGCCGATCACGGAATTCCTTCCGATGGTCACGCCTTTCAGTATGATGGCATGTGCGCCGATGAAGGCACCGTCCATGATTTCAACCTTTCCGGTTTTTACATGAGACTTGTCCTCACTGACGCGCTCCTGCCGGTCAAGACTGTGGAAATCCGTATCATAAATCTTGCAGCCGCCGCCCAGAAAAACCTCATCATGAATGATCACTTTTTCCTGGGCCACAATCGCGCAGTTGGAAAGTCCGCAGCGATTTCCGATGACAAGCTCGGCATTCCGGTCCGCACGCAGGATCACCACTGAATCCCCGCCGATCGGGTCCGCGTGGATCGAGGAATTGATCAGGCAATTTTCTCCGATCGAGATCTTCCCGTCACCCTTGATGATCAGCTTTCCATAGATTTCCGTACCCTGCCCGACACGGACCTTCCTCCGCCTGATGGTCCAGGCATTCGCGATTTTCCCGGGCAGATACCTGATTTTCCAAATATTCATGACTCTTTCCCTGCCGTTCTGATAAATCTGTCTTCCTTGCTCCAGACAAAAAAGAATGTCAGCCAAAACGGCGTAAACCCAAGCGGTTCATTGATCAGTGAGAGCAATGAGATCAGGAACAGCTCAAGGGCATTGATTTTGTTCCGGTTGAACCACTGCATATAGCTTTTGAAAATGAAATACATATACGGAA